>CAYMXC010000240.1:0-5041 GCA_964394135.1 uncultured Phycisphaerae bacterium | reverse complement strand
CGATTTAATACCCTCTGCTCCCTATATGATTGCAAAGGCGATCTGCCGCACGCAAGTCCTGTCCGCAAACTCTGCTCCGGCCGCGTCAATGTCGTCTATCCCGATCGACCCGTGGGAATGATGGAAACCAGCGACCTGGCCATGCGTTCCATCCTACTCAAGCTCTTCGGAGAAAATCTGGCCAAGAAATTTTACGATTATACCGAACCTGTCGGAGATAAATGATCATGACCCGCAAACGTTTCCTGATTCTGTCAATAACCCTGATCACCGCTTTCGCAGGCTGTAAGTACGCCGTACTCCTCCTGCCGGATCCTCATGAAAAAACGCAGGCCGAATATCAATTACCCAAAAATAAAAAAATCGCCATCCTCGTCGACGATTATCTCTCCCCAATCGGAAATCCATCTCAGCGTTTGAACCTTGCGAAAAAAATAGCCCAGAACCTCATCGACAGTGGCGCACTGCGGGCGGGAAATCTGATCGACTCCCAAAAAGTTTTTGACACCCCTGCCGACTCGCCCGAAGGCAAAAAATTATCCATTCAGCACATCGGCCGAAAAGTCGGCGCCGACGACATTCTCTACGTCAACATCATCGACTTCAATCTTCAAAGCGACCCCGAAAATCCGCTTATCGTACCCAAAGCCAAAGCCTATGTAAAAGTCATCGAGGTCGAAACCGGCGAACGACTCTGGCCTATCGATCTTGCAGGTCGGGCCGTTGAAACCAAAGGCCGAATGGAAGGCGACGTCGCTGAGGATGCAGATAAAACCCAGTTCGCCGATAAACTCATCGACGAGCTAAGCGCTACCGTCGCCGAACTCTTCTTCGAACATACGAACAGATAAAATCATTCCTACAGCTATCTTTGGCAAGGCGTTGCTTACCATCAGTACACATCTGGGATAACGAAAAAATTGCGTCCATCGGTAACATGCTAAGACATAGCCTCAAAATGATAGTTATTCCGACAAACCCTTGATAATTTCCTACGGCTCACGTATGATACCTTACAAGCTCGGCTTTGCGATTCCATCGAAATCGCGTCGCCTTCGCACCCTGCTGCGGATGGAAATTCCGTCGCCGGCTGTTTGTAACCGAAGACGCCCCCATCGTCTAGCGGCCTAGGATATCAGGTTCTCATCCTGGAGACAGGGGTTCGAGTCCCCTTGGGGGTAGTCGTAAAAAAGCCCGGAAACGGGCTTTTTACATTTATTCCAGCCATCGGATATAATCCCTCAGATAAAAAATGATGAAAAAAAATCCGATGACTGTTTCTTTGTCAGCGGACAGATTTCTGTCGATTGCCTTTATCGCCGCTACCTATAAACTGACTTCGGCAAAAGTCCCACAGGCAGGAATGACACAAAAAACGACAGGAAAAAACGACAAAACACATTGTCGGAAATTTCAGTCACACGCTTTTGGCCATTCACATTGTTATGGAAGAAACATCACATCGGTTTATGGTGTATCGATCCAGATTTCGCGGGTGATAAGGCTGCCGGTTTTCGGATCAGGGATGGAAAAGACGGCTTTGGTTTTTCCGCATCTACGGACCTGGTTGAATTTCGGTTCATAGAAAATTGTGTAATATCCTGAAAGATCGCGGCCGAGGACTGTAAAACCATCGATATCGGGTCGGCCGAGGGAAAGAGTTGTGACTTTGTTATCTGGACTAAATATCTCGAGCTTGCCTTTTGCCCAGTCTGGTTCTGCGGCGGTCCAAAGCTTGATCATCAGCCGACTCTGGTAGCAGACGATCTGTGTCCGGGTCAGACACAACATCTGGTCAGGTGGATCATCCGGATTGTTCAACTGACGAACCTGCGAACCTTCGATGAAATAATCCGATCGTCCATTCTGAAGAAAAGCTCGAACTTCGATGTTGCAGGTGTGATCAAGCCATTTTTCATCGAAGGTTTTGCGAAAGGCGTATTCGCCCGGATTGACCTTGGACAGCATCTCCCGCCGGCCGTCAATATCGAGAATGACATAAGTGGCGGTATTATCGGGCACAATCGTAGTGCGAAATTCAGTCGTCTCTCCGACATGGACATAATGTCGATTTCGCAGGGCGAAGATTGTCGGATCGTCGGTGTCGGAATTGACCCAGAGTTGCATCTGGCAGGCGGAACACCCGGTCAACAGAATCAACCAGAGAGCTGGCAGGACCAGTCTGTAAAGGCGCGGCGTTATCATTCAGGAATTCCTCTTTGCCTGCGGGCCTTTCGGTTTGAAAAATATTTTTCGGCGTATGCTTCGATTTCAGCCGGCGATTTGAATTGCAGGTCGAAAGGCTCGCCGTCGCCGTTGAGTTCGCAATTGTCGGTCTTGTACTTGCGACAGATGCGGGGGCGGCGATCGTAGATGCTGCATTTGTAATCCGCGGACAGAAACATGCACGGATTATCGAAACAGATATACCAGTCATTGCTTTCGACAAAGACCCATGTTTTTTTGTGGGCGATGTACCAGCGGATGTCTTCGAAATCGCCGCGGGTGGTAGGTTTGTCGATGGGAATGGCTACATATTGACAGCAAAGCGCCTTGCACCCTGTGCAGGGATTCTTTACACTTTTGCATTTTTTACGTACACTTTTATCTTCACTTTTACCCTTGTCCTGCTTTCGTCGGGGATGTGCTTTTTCTTTGATATTTTCCGTTTTTTTCATTTTTCCCTTTTTAACTTTGTTCACCCGTTTCTGTTTTTTCTGAATGCGAACATTATAATCATCATTTCTGATGGAGGCAATTCCGAGCTTGAAGCATTATTACTGCATCAAAGATAATCGCATTGGATAAAAGATTAAGCCGTTGGTATATCAGGCGTCTTTTAGTTTTCGGCCCCAGATATATTGCGGACCGGTATCCGTCCCCGAATGAATATCAGTCAGTCCGACGTTGGCCAGGGTCTGCCTCCACCAGGCCATTGACGGATAGGCGGCCCAATGAGCGGATTGATGCCGGCCGTGAAAAGGAAAATTCAACTGGCGACCCGTAGCCATGCACACATAGGAATTGAAAATTCCGAATGCCGAAAAAACGCCTTCCTTGAGGGTTTTCGACTCATTAAAAAGTCGGTTCCACACGAACCGCAGCGATTCGATCTCCAGCCAGAGAATGCCGTTGGTTCGAAGTGTGTCGGTCATCTTACGCAAGTTCTTTTTGATCGGCACATGGTTCATAACCAGGCGGCAGAAGATGAAATCAGCGGATTTCGGCGGTACCAGTTGTTCGAGATTGTCGATCGAACCATGGAGCATCGGTGGGGCGGGAATATTCTCCCGCCTGGCCAGTGCCCGGCCCAGTTCGATGTATTCGTTGCGAAATTCGATGCCGAAAACGGATTTGGCAACGGCTTGAAATTCCCAAAGCCATCGGCCGATGGAACAGCCGAGATCAAGGACATCCTTTCCGGCAAAAAAATCGGTCGGCGGGCGAGGCGGAGGCATATGACGGTTGTAATCGATCCAGTTGCAGTACTCCTTTGCGACGTTCCCGACGAGGAATCCCGACGCGGTCAGATCCACATGATTATTTTTCGGAACCAGCAGGCCCAGGTTTACCGCCTGGTCAAGCATTTCCCTAGAGTGATTGGAAATGAGTTCATTCAGTGGCCGATGAGCATACGCTTCTCGTATGAGGCCTAAAAACTTATCGCCTTCGGGACCGCTGATAATTTCACAGACCGCCGATACATAATTGTCCATGATTACCCCCGCGTGTTTAAAAGCCAAACAACATTCCACATAACACGGACATCAATCGGATTCATCGCGCAGGATCAACACGCCCCTTTATCGGCAAGCATTATAACACTGAATGGTGAAGTTGGCAAGAACCTGAAAATTTACACCATTTTTTCGCTTTACTCGATACCGGTTTTAGCTTTTCGCGAGGGAAAATCAGCGCGCTTTGCCGCGGAAAAAATCGGTAATCGTACGAACTGTTTCCTCATCTACCGGAATGGCGGTATGTCCGCCGTCGTACCATTTAATCCGTGCGCCAGGCAGCCTGTCCGCTAGTTCCTGGGCGCAGTGCGAAGGAATTATGGTATCTTTCCGAGCGTTGAGCATCAGCACTTTTGTTTTCCGGGCCCGATCGACATAGGTCAGTGGTTCGATGGGTTTTAGTCGGTCATAGAGCATTTTCTCGCTGAGATTTTTTTCCTTATTGCCCAGCGACAGCAATTGAATCGTTTCCCGGTTGGCGGTAAAGATTTTTGAAAGATTTCCACCGCCCACCAGCATGACGACTTTGGGATAGTTCCCGTCCACGCCCATGGTCAGAGCGGCGATTATGGCGCCAAGGCTGCAGCCCATCAGGTAAATCTGATCTTTCGGTACATCTGGCCGACCGGCCAGAAATTCCGAAGCGCGGCGTATGTCCATTACCGATTGGCAAACTGCGGCAATCAGGTTATCGAGATCCTGAAGCAATAAGATCTGTCTGAAGATACCTTCAGGCACAGACCTGTCGCCATAATACGCCATTTCCAGCCAGAGACTGTCGATCCCCTTCTGGGCCAATAGGCTGCAAATCTTTCGCATAAGGTGGATTTCCAGATCGAGGGGATGCAGGACGACCACCGCAGGCCGCGGGCCTTTGATTTTGGCGCGATAATATTCACACCAAACGGTGTTATTGGCCGGCAGGGAAGAAACATGTGGCGAAGGGAAAAGCACCCGCCAGATTGTGGCGGCTTCGTTTTCCCCTACCTGGCACATCTGATATGAAAAGGCCTGGGGCGGACAAACAAAGCGATCGAGAAGCGGTTTGAGTTTCGGCTCGGAGGTCGGTGCCAGAGGCCGGCATAGTGATGCAGGCACCTGCTGCTTGAGAACCGGCGCTGTAGACAAAACCGGCTTATTGGCCGATTCTGCCCAGCCGGTAGAAACAAAAATCAATACCAATAACAACTCATACTTTCGTCTTTGATTCATGATATTCTCCATTTTTCTGCAATATCTTTCCAACGTCGTTGGCCTGTTGAGGCACTTTTATAGATATATATTCCATGGGGGAAATAAAGTTG
>CAYMXC010000239.1:0-5049 GCA_964394135.1 uncultured Phycisphaerae bacterium | reverse complement strand
TGGGGTGGGGTCAAACTTGTGACCAGGGGGGTCAAACTCGCTGACCAATGACACGACGGGTTGGGACAGATCAATCAGCAGGAAAGCAATGCCTATTTCGATATGCGCGGGAATGGGTTTGCCACCCACAATTCGTGGATATCTTCCGATGACGGCATCCTGACGATTGATAGAAATTATAATGGAAAGATCGACGATATCAATGAATTGTTCGGGAATGACACTCAGACCGGATTTGAAGCACTGGCTCTAGAAGATGCAAATTCAGATGGTATTATTGATGGCAATGATGCGGTGTTTTCTGGGTTGAAAGTTTGGCAGGACTCGAATGGCGACGGCATTTCACAGACGGATGAATTAAAAAGCCTCGATTATTATGGGATAACCAGCATTGGCTTAACAAATACAGCGGTTAATGACACGAGCAATAACGATGGCAAAATCACTCACACGGGCGTATTTCACTATTCCAATGGAGCAACAGGAACAGTGGCAAATGTGGCGTTGCTCACCGATTCTGTCCAATCCCGGTATGTGGGCGAGGTGACTATTGCCCCTGATGTGGCGGCAATTCCAAATATCAAAGGCTATGGCCTAATGCCGGATTTGCAGATCGCCATGAGCCTGGATGAAAATCTGAAGACAATGGTCATGGATGGACTTGCCCAGTTGACCGTCCAAAATGTCAATGAAGTATTCGGACAGATTCTCTATAAATGGGCCGGTGTTGAAAATATTACCCTGCAGGAAATCGATCCCAATGCAGCGCTTGCCGTAGATCCAGAGACAGGCAAGGTGTTTTTTCAACACGCCGATTGCGCATTTACGCTTCAGCAATTAGGCGTTATCAAGCAATACAGCGGCTTGGACGTGCTGACCCTCAACGACGGGCAGTGGCGCGTGGAACAGGGCGTGATCGAAACTACAGGCGATTATTATCAAATAGCCTGGGAATCAATCTACAATAACCTCTTAGCCAAATTTGCGGTGGCCAACGGCCTTGTTGAAACACTGTTGCCGGATGCGGTCTATGATCCAGCGACAGATATGCTTGCGGCCGGTTTTAACATCCAAGAAAACGGCAACCAGTATTTTCATGATGTGATCGGTAACATAATCCAAAATCCTCAAAATACCGAAATTATCAACCAATCCCTTCTGAGCGCCATGGTGTTGTTTGAAATCGATCCTTCCTCGAAGCTGCAGTTTGCCGTCGAAATGGATAAAAGCCTGACCGTCTCAACTATCGCTGATCTGAACCGGATCATGGAAACGGATTTTTATCGGCTTCTGAATTTGGACAGCAATGACCGTCTCGATGGATCTGTAAATGACGATGTGATGAATGCCGGTCACGGGCACAATCTGGTGTTTGGAAATGCAGGCAATGACCTTATTTATGGCGGCTCCGGTGACGATATCATTGCTGGTGGAACTGGTTCGGATGCCCTTTTTGGCGGAAGAGGCAATGATGCCTATATCTACAATCTAGGCGATGGCGAAGATGTGATTTATGACGCCTTTCATGATTACGAGGACAACCGAAACGCCACAGTGAATTCAGGGTATGATGAGATCGCCTTTGGCGAAGGGATTTCCACGGATAATATCCTGCTTTCAGCCCAGGGCAATGATTTGGTCATTTCTTTCCTAGACAGTACGGGCGATGCACTCACCATTAGGAACTTCGCCAATACTGCCAACCAGATCGAGACGTTCGCTTTTTCGAACGGAACGATCTGGGACGTGAGGACAATTCTTTCTAACACGATGGTCGTGGAAGGTGATGCCAGCACGGCGTGGGTGGCCGATTATCTCGCCGGGAGCTATAGCAGCAATTTAGTGGCAAGCGATGGCAATGATATCCTGGTAGGAACGGTTGACGCTGACGAACTGTCCGGCGGCAACGGCAACGACATAATGTGGGGTCATGAAGGCGATGACACGTTTATTGGCGATGACGGCGATGATGTGTTGATCGGCGGGATAGGCAACGACATGCTGGACGGCTGCCTCGGCGACGACGTTATTGTGGGAGAAGCTGGCAATGACAATCTTTGGGGCCGCACGGGAAATGACATTCTGTACGGCGGTGATGGAGACGATACGCTATACGGTCAAAATGACAATGATGTTTTGGATGGCGGCTCGGGCGCTGACTTAATATATTCCGGCCTGGGCGCGGATTATGCAAATGGCGGCGCCGGCAATGACGAAATATGGGGAGAAGCCGGTGATGATACATTACTTGGCGGCGCCGGTGACGATATCATCAACGGGTTTGAAGACAACGACCTCATGGCCGGCGGAGACGGCTTTGACCAAATGTACGGCGGTACGGGCAATGATACGCTCTATGGCCAAGCAGACAATGACGTTTTATGCGGTGACGCCGGAGACGATGCGCTGATTGGCGGAACTGGTGACGACGGATTATATGGTGGCGACGGCCAGGATAACTTGAACGGTGAAGACGGCAATGACATTTTGCAGGGCGACGGCGGGAACGATCTTTTGGCCGGTGGATTGGGCAGTGATGTATTGTCCGGCGGAGATGGTCATGACACGCTGCTGGGCGAAGCCGGAGACGATACGCTCTGGGGCCATGCCGGCGATGACAACCTTTCCGGCGGCCAAGGATCCGATATCCTGTGCGGGTTTGAGGATAATGACACATTGGCCGGCGGCGAAGGTCAGGATGCGCTGTACGGCGGCGCGGGCAATGACACGCTCAATGGCGAGGCGGACAATGATATCTTGTGCGGTGACGCCGGCGATGATCTACTGCTGGGAGGAGCCGGCGAAGACGGGCTTTACGGCGGTGACGGCCAGGACCTCTTGAACGGGGAAGACGGAAACGATGTTTTACAAGGAGACAACGGGAATGATATTCTGACCGGCGGGCTGGGCAATGACGTTTTGTCCGGAAACGAAGGTATGGATACCCTGCTTGGAGAAGACGGCGACGACACGCTTTGGGGTCATGCCGGTGACGACGCCTTGTTCGGCGGGAGCGGCAATGATATTTTGTGCGGCTTCGAAGACGCGGATGTCTTAAACGGCAACGCAGGTTACGATGAATTATACGGGGGTGCGGGCAATGACACGCTTTATGGCGGAGATGACGACGACATCCTGCTGGGCGGTCAGGGCGCGGACACCATGACAGGCGAAGCAGGAGCGGATCTTTTTGCTTTCTCTCAAGCTACCGACTCCACCGCGGAAGCCATGGATATCATCCTGGATTTCGAGCAAGGCTTGGACCGGTTGGATATGAGGGCTTTGGGATTAACCGAGAATGATTTCGGAACTGCATTGGTTTATGACATCATTAACGGAAATACAATTGTTCGGGATATTCCATCCGGGCTGGCTTTTCAATTGAACGGCGAACACCAACTTGCCTCAACGGATATGTTGTTTGCCCAGGCTTAAAATATAGGAAAAGAGGAAATGTAAAGGGGCGCTGGTGTAAACTAGCGCCCCTTTCTTATTTATTGCCGTGTTGCGATTGGCAACCCCTCCCAATTGACCAGTTGTTGAAATTGGAGACTCCGAGGTGCTAACATAATCTCGGGAAACCTTCCCATGGAACCAAATTTATAATTCGAAAAAATAAATAAAAGGAATTATAAAAGTGATTGTCAATAAACAACGAAGGAGAAATGAATGACCATAAATAAAAATGCAAAGAAGTCAGACGAGGGTTGTTTTTCGAGCGCATATCTTCAGACTGAGATTAAGGATGCTTTTTGGGAGGGGGCCGATAACGTAGGCCCATTTAAGATGATTGATAAAAAAAACAGCTTCATTGTATTTTCAACATTAATTGTACAGTGACAGTATTCACCTGACACATCCGCCTTTTGCTGGAGCCGGCCGTCAGGCCGCTTCTGGTAGTGCCTTTTTAGCAGGAGATTTCTTTTTTGGCAATCCCTCCTTGAATGCTTGATAGGGCGTCCGCCCGTTCATGTTTCTTCCCTGATGAGCACGCTCGTAGTTGTACTGGTGCAAATACCCGTCCAAATCCTTCTGCATCTCAGCCAATGACTCGTAGAACTTCTGTCTGCCCTGAATCCTGAAATGTTCATCCAGTAGCGTGCGGTGGAACCGTTCCACGAAGCCATTGCTTTGTGGTCTGCGAACTCGTGTCGTCCGGTGTTCGATACCTTCCAGCTGCAGGAATAGCTCGTATGGATGGTTGTCCTGCCTGCCGCAAAATTCCCGGCCATTGTCCGTGAGGACATTTTCGATTGCGGCATTGTGTTTTCTCGAAGAAGGGCAGAACATCCGTGTTGAGCACATGGACAGACGTGACCGGCATTTTGGTGTTGTAGAGACGGCCCCAGCCGTAGCGCGAGTGGCAGTCGATCACGGTTTGTAGGTAGACACGGCCGACGCCCTTGAGCGTACCCACGAAAAATGTGTCTGCGGCCACTAAATAGCCTGTGTTTTTCGTTTCAATGTGCCTTTCCCTGAACTCGGGGCTGAAGCGTTCTAGTAATTGGATCTGACGTGGTGTGAGCTCGATCTTCTGCTTTTGCAGGGATTGTTCCAGCCGAAGCAATCGGTCCAATTTGGTAGTGAGGTTGTGTCTAGCCCAGACTCCGCGGATGCCGCCAGAGCTGACTTGAATGCCTTTGAGCGCCAGCTGCTGGGCGACTCGCAGGCAACCCTGGGTGGGATTGGTCAGGCAATGCTCGAGAATGGCTTTTTCGACCGAGGCATCGACACGATTGGGATGAGGCCCTTTGGCACCGGGAAGCCGATCAACTAAGCCCTGGCTGCCGTAGGTTTGATAGTTGCGGCGGATCTCGTAGAATTGCTGGCGGGAGTAGCCAATGAGCTTGCAGGCTTTGCTGACGTTCTGGAGATCTGAAGCAAGTTCTAGCAGGGAAAGCTTGCGTCGTGTTATCTTGTGCGTGGTGGTCATACCGGTAGTCCTTTCTGAGTTTTGTGGGTCCGCAAATTCACAATAACCCAGCAAAAGGCGGTATGACCACCCTGATTTTCAGGGCTCAACTGTCAGGTGAATACCATCACTACACA
>CAYMXC010000238.1:0-5065 GCA_964394135.1 uncultured Phycisphaerae bacterium | reverse complement strand
CCATTGGACCGGATTCTGGAGTGATGCTTTTTACTCACGGCTGGGGCGGGAACCGATTTCAACATCAGGACAAAATGGAGTATGCGCGGGCGCATTTTGACCTGGTGGCGGTTTCTGTGGAATATCGCCAGAGCGGGTACGATTTCGATCCGATAAAGGGCAGCGGTGCGGATGTTCCGTATGACGCGAATTTTATGCAGGTTTTCGATGTACTGAACGGTTTGCGCAAGGTTCTTGAGCTTCGGCCGGGGATAAATCGGAGTCGAATTTTTCATTATGGCGCAAGCCAGGGCGGCGGGATTTCACTGCTCAGCTCGATATTTGCACCGCGGACGTTCGGGTTTGTGTATGCGTCGTGCCCGGTGACCCACCTTGATGAAAAAATCCAGGGATGGGCTGGACGAGCGTTTACCGATTTCGAACTTTCAATCCGGAACGCCATCGAGCATGCGGATTTGATCCGGTGTCCGGTTTATCTGGAGCATGGTACGGCGGATACGACTGTGTCGTGCGATACGCACACGCGGGTTCTGGAGGCGAAATTGAAAGCTCTGGGTAAAAAACACAAAGTGATTTATTATGAAGGGGGCGAACACAGCCTGGAGCCGACGATTACGAAAATGGAGGCATTCAAAGCCATGGCTGAGGACCCGATGCGAAAGATCCGGCGAAGCGGCGAGGACGATTTTGCAGCCGGCTCAGTGGTGGAGATTCCCTGCGGCAGTAAGATGCTTCGAATCGACTGGTCGCAACCGGTGGACAGCTTAAAACTTATCCAGTGGCAGTAAAAAGGAGAAAAATATGTTTATCGATATTCATGTTCATGTGACCAAGTATCCGGGTCCGATTCGCGACGGCAGGCGCGTTTTTGCGACTCCCGAACAGTTACTGGCGAGGTACGACGCGGTGGGGATCGATCGAGGCGTCGTTTTGCCGGTAGTGAATGTTGAATGTCAATTTTGCACTCAATCAAATGAAGAAGTGCTGCAGATGGCGAAAGATTACAACGGACGATTCATTCCCTTCTGCAACATCGATCCGCGGGCGATGACGAATTCGCCGGACGCCCCGTTAGGGGAACTGCTGGGTTATTATCGCGACCTGGGATGCAAGGGCATCGGCGAAGTTTGCGCGAACCTGCCGTTTCTCGATCCGATGGTGCAGAACCTCTTCAAGCACGTTCAGGAAGTGGGGATTCCGCTGACATTTCATATTGCTACGCGAAATCAATGTGCGTACGGATTGATTGACGATCCTGGGTTGCCCCAGCTGGAAAGTTCTTTACAGAGTTTTCCCAAGCTGAAATTCTTTGCGCATTCTCAGGCTTTTTGGGCGGAAATGGGCCGACTGGAAACCCCCGGCGATCGCAACGGCTACCCGAATTATCCGATTAAAGAGGAAGGGGTGGTGCCGAAATTGTTCCGGCGATACGAAAACCTTTACGGCGATCTCTCGGCCGGCAGCGGCTGCAATGCACTTAAACGCGATCCGGAATATGCGGTAAAGTTTCTTAACGAGTTTCAGGATCGATTGATGTTTGGAACGGACATTTGCGCTCCGGATACGCCGACGCCCTTGGTGGATTTTCTGCTTAAGCTGCGCGGCGAGAAAAAGATCAGTGAGGAAGTATTTCAGAAAGTCGCCCGATTGAATGCCATTAGATTGCTTGGGCTGGAATGATTTTACCTTTTTACCTTTTACCTCTTGTTTTCGAGGGACAACCGATGGTGGATAAGACGATCACTAAAAAGCGGATTGTGGACGATTTACGGAATCTGGGGTTGCGGGCTGGTGATGCGGTTCTCGTGCACAGCGCATTGTCGAGTATTGGCGAGGTGGACGGCGGAGCACGAACGGTGATCGAAGCCCTGCTGGAAGTGTTGACGCCCGAGGGGACGCTGGTGATGCCCACTTTCGGCCCCATGCCTTTTGACATAAAAAATACTCCTTCCGGGATGGGTATTATCACGGAGACATTTCGAAAATATCCCGGAGTGGTTCGAAGTTTCCATCCGACTCATTCGGTGGCAGTACTTGGACCGAAGGCTCAAGAACTTATTCGGGATCATCTCAAAAGCCCGACCGCATGTGGAGCACAGACTCCTTTTGGACGGTTGACAGACATGGGTGGAAAGATTTTACTGCTCGGTGTGGATCAGGACCGAAATACGACATTGCATATGCTCGAGGAATTGGTCGAGGCGCCTTATCTGTCGGACAAGGATGCTCATTACCTGGACGATCGCGGTCAGATTCACACGATTACGTTGAAACTTTTCCCCGGTCCGCACCGTGATTTTATCAGCTTGGATTCGCTGCTGCGGGAAAAGGAAGTGGAGACCATCGGCTATGTGGGCCAGGCTGTGACGCGGTTGATTGATGCCCGCAAGATGCGGGAAGTGGTGATAGCGGCGTTTCGGAAAAATCCGGCACTGGTATTATGCGATAATCCCAACTGCCGCGACTGTGTGATGCAGCGGAAAAAGATACGCCTTGCTCAATTGAAGAAAGAGCATTTTATTTTAAGCGCCCTGGCGTCGTCTGTCGCCGCCTATCCTGATGTTATCACAGCGGAATTGAACCGGGCAGGGATCGGCGATGTGATTGTGGACCGGCTTTATGATCGGCCTGTGTGGCGGGTTGAGGATTGGCGGCTTAAACGTGCGGCTTCGACATTTATAGAAGAGCAGATTTCCGTGGGAGCGATTTACGGTCCGGCGGATACTGCATTATTGGAGCAGACCATGGCGGCGGCTACTACTCTTGGGGCAACGATGTTGATCTTGCCGCTGGGCCTGGAGCCGGCAAAAATTTACGAGCAGTGCAGGCGGCAGGGATTCGATGTGATGTTTGAGAATTGCTGTCAGACAGCCGGGGTATGTGCGGAGAGTCTCAAGGCCATTGAAACTCGAGCGGTTCTGGCGATGAATCCAGCCGGATTTGCGATGATGGGCGAGAACCCATTTTTGTATTCTTTTACGCGTGGCGGGCTTCGTCACCGGGTCGGCATGCTGTTTTTAACCGATGCGACATGGGGCGGCCGATATACGGCACCGGGCGAAGGAAACGGTGAAGTGAAAGAGATACTTTCAATACTCCGTTGCAGTTCTTTCCCCGGGCGGGTTGTGCTGGGTACGGGTTCGGGCGGCCCTGAATTTCGAGATATTGTATCGCACTTCTGGCACCTTCTGGAGACGATGTGATGAAGATCATTGATTTATCGATTCCCCTGGTTGTCGGCCAAAATATTGAATGTGCGATTCCGGCGAAACTGCCGGTTTATGAAGGTTATCCTTGTGAGGAATACCAGTTCAACTTTCATTCTCACAGAGGATGCTACTTTGAGACGGACGCACACCTGTTTCGCGGCGGTACGATGACCAGCGATGTTCCGATCCGCCAGTTGCTGGTGCCGGCGGTATTGGCTCGTGTCACGCCTACCACTCGGGCGATCGAACCGGACGATATTCTCTTAAATTTGAAAGGCGAGATTTGTCCCGGCGATGCATTGATCGTTAACGCTGGTGGCAGGGAGGGCTGGTTTTCCCGCAGCTGCGGAACGTGGATGAAAGAAAGCGGCATTTCTCTGCTGGGCGCCAGTTTGTCCATTTACGATACCGGCTTTACCAATCCCACAGGGGTATTCGTGGAATTGTTCAAGGCAAAGATTCCTATTATCGCGGAGATTCATAATCTCGATCAGATCGAGCACGAACGATTTTTCCTGCTCGTCATACCGATGGCGGTGGAGAAAGCTTGCACTGTGCCGTGTCGTGTGATCGCTCTGGACGGGTTACCGGAGGAAGTAAGATGGCTGACGGAGCATCTGCGGCCTGAACTGCTTAAGGGTGAAGGACGCAAATAGTCAGATTCGGTAACAGGCCAATAATTACTGGAGATAACGATTATGACACAGGAAAAGGTGCAACTGGCGAAGAAGGAAGCAGAGGGATATGTGATTCCGCTCGGTCCTGTAAATCTGGTGTGCGTGGTGACGGATGTGGGCATGGTGGGATGCGGAGCGTTTGACGTTGGGGCACTGGATAAATTCAACTATCCTGCTGCTCGGGTAAAATCTGCTATGGGTAAGCCGATCGCGACAATCGAAGATCTTTTAGAAGGGATCATCAAGGACGCCAATGTTCAGGCAGCAAACCTTGGAATCAAAGTGGGAATGACCGGTCTGGAAGCTCTGGAATTGATGTAAGATGTGTGGGTGTATATTGATAATGTGTTCGATGTTTTGACCCTTATCATCGTTTTGCCGACGGATTCAAACGGTAAGACCTTGGCGTACAACAGCATTTCGATTACATATAGAAAGGCCTTTTCGTTTGATTATAAGGCCTTTATTGGCATAAACGAGAAATTATAAAATCAATTTTTTGTTTGACAACTTTGTTCTTCCGTGATAGGTATAAATAGTGATCGAAACTTGCGAATTCGATCAGCGAGAAGAAACCGCAAGGGGGCGGCAGGGGGTAAGAAACAGACAATGGACGTATGGCGGTCAGGAAAAGAATCGGCAGGAATATTGATCATCGTCCGGAATTCTTTTTTTCCGTCTGTGATCGGGTTGTCGCAATCAGGGGTAACAACATCCTTCCTATGACGTGGGAAATATTCTGCTCCTTATGATGAATATGCTAGTGAGGGTAGCCGTATTGATCCGGGCGGAATTGGGACCGCATACACAAATCGAGTCCGGTTTGACGAAGAGTAACTGTCGTAAATCGAGGATCAGCAGCTGGTCGGGGGTTGATGCCTGTGCGTCATTGTTTTGGGGGGTGGCGTCCTGCATGCCGACGTCACGATAAAGCGAAGAGAATTTCTCCGGTCAGCTACTGTATCCGACGGGGACGAAGTGTGCGCATGTATGCAGAGTGCATTTTAGAATGATTATGTTAAGGCGAGCAAAAACACCTGTTTTCTGAAAGCGGTGAATTGAAGGGGGGTGATAGTTCGATGTTGACGTTAGCTGAAAACCCGCCTGTATTGCCCCATGGAGTTGAGTCGCTGGCGCAGATGCAGGTGCGCCGCGAGTTCGGCGTCATCGTCCTCGCCA
>CAYMXC010000237.1:0-5092 GCA_964394135.1 uncultured Phycisphaerae bacterium | reverse complement strand
TTCAGATATTGATAATCCTCAAGCCCTTCACGAACTGCTTCCCAATGCTTGCCAGAAACAATGGTCGTAGAATCAATGTATAAAGGACTATAATTTGCCCCTCCAACACTATCATATTCATTCCAACTCGTCGTAGCATTAGTACTTCCATAGGACCAGAACGCCGAGCCGGTCATATTCTGTATCCAACAGTGCCAGGGCTGAAGCCGGTAGTACGCCGTAGGGTCAAAGTGTCGGGTAGGTCCCCCGCAACTATAGAACCAAGTCGTTTTTCCCTGCTGTTGCAGCTCAGTAAACAGAGTCCGGTATTGATAATAATCTGACATGCCGGACCAAAACAGAATCGGGCAGATAATATCCACGCAATTCAGACAATTTCTGGCAGTCGTGCTAAGATTTGAAATGTTCTGTACGTTTGTAAAATCGACAAAAGTCCAATTATTAGCAGATCCTGCCTTGAACGGCACTGCCCAGTCAATAATGGTTTGATATTGTTCATCAGTAATAGGCTCATCGATCCAATTAATAAGGACTCTACCTGGACCAACCAAACCAATTGATTGGTTGTGTGCCGCCCAAGCGGCAGACCATTGAGTAATGGCATTGGTAAATGCGGCTGTGCCCCGAATTTTTCCACCGCTTCCCGGAGGAAAAGTCGTCGTAGGAGTAATATTAGCGAACATTTGATAAGTTCGTGCCCCTGACCATGTAGCGACATAATTATCAAAGTTGGTAAAGTCTGGGGTCCCGATCAAATTTCCATCGGCATCCAGCTGCGACGCCAGAGGATAAGGAATATTAGTATTGATAGTCTCAGCCGTAGTCACCCAATGATTTTTCATATCCCCAATAGCGGCATCGCGATTGGCAAGAGTTAGGCCATACTGCGGAGGAACGGCATAGTCCCACATAAGCGAATCAATGTCCGGCCCTGAAGAAGCGACTTGTATATTATCCAGATAAAGGTGAGGCTGATAATCCGAACTTGTTGTGTCGAAGCCGAATCGTAAGTAGTCGTTATCCGCTGCCAGTGAGTATCGACCCTGCAAGGTGTGTTTATCCAGAATAACAGCGCCATCCAACTCCCGTGTAACTTTTATATCGTAATAGGCATACCCTGGATGGGTCACCGAGCGAATTGTAAAAACCACATGATACCACTGATTTTTAGCAAACGTTCCAATGGGCCCGATGGTCTGGTATCCCGGGGATAATGGAGAATAGTTTATCACGGAACCATTGCCGGCATACCACGTTTGAAGAACCGCCTGGGTTGTATCTGCAGTTCGAACAGTTGGTGAAAAAACATCTGAATTATCCGCATAATAAAAGTCGTAGGACCAAGTCAATGTTTCATTGTGTGTCTGAGACAGTTTCGCATAAAGTGCAAGAGTGGCGGACGTATTGCTATCCCAGAATTTAAGGACTTTTCCATGGCCTTTGCCCGTCGGATCAGCGATAACACTTAATGTGCAAGAGGAAGGAACGACAGCCTCCCAGGATCCACCATTATGGGTTAAAGTGCCGTTGGTCAAATTTCCCAAGGGTGTCTCTTCAAACGTCTCATCAAAATATCGATTGTACTTAGGCATCTCAATTCGGGACAGTTTAAACACAAAAGGATAACTTTGCGATAAAACGCTGCTGGTAACATAGATTGAGCCGGTATAGTCCCCTGGAGGCACAGAAGTATCAGGATTAAACGATAGCCAGATTTGGCGAGTCATGCCGGCGGGAACAACGGTACTATAGCCCCCCCCAGATGCTGTCAATGGCGTCAAAGCTGTGGTAACAACATTTCCTTCACGTGTATCAACAGGTTCAACCTGGTAAGCCGTCATGTAGATCGGATTGATCCCGCCCGGCAAACCCTGCATCTGAAATTGTACGGTAAGGTTGTTCTGGCCCGTGTTCGTCAGGTTCAGGACATCTGCACGATGCTCATTGGCCATCAGAGTAACCCCTAAAACCCCCATATTCAAAGGGTTCTCGGTATTGGGCTCTTCAAAAAGGCTCAGCTTGGCATAACGATGCGTATGCCAAACTTTCAAGAGTGGTAATCCTTGGGCGGCCAAAACTTGAGCGTTGAGTTTGAATATTTCCGCATGCAACTCATTATAAGGAACAATAGCCTTGAATGTGCCTGTATTATCCGGAAAATTGGAATTATCAATTTGCTCAGCAAGGTTCCTGATCTGACTCAGGGCATTATTCCTGGCAATCACATCAAGCAGCGAATTTTGAATCCGATTCTTGACCTGATAGAGATCAAGCTTCAATCTTGTATGACAGCCGTTGCGGACACGTGCATCCTTATCAGCCAGAAGCATGGCGGAGGTTACCGGTAAACCCGAATACGGATTATCTATGTACGACTGTTTGCCGCGATATATTTCTATTTCGTCACAAAAGGTAAATACGCCCGGAGAAACAACATACACTTTGATGTATCGACCCTTAGTGCGAAGCGATTCCGTACAATACCGAAATCGTTGATAGATTTCCGGATTGGGTAATGGTTCAGTGGTCTTCCGCACTAACTCTGTAATCCGATAAAAGTTAACATTATCTGTACTTGCCAGAACGTAAATAGCCGAAGGCCAAGGAACACCGCCGCTTAGAGAGGCAGCCGTACTGAAGGAAACACCTCGAATGGGTTCCACTTGGCCTAAATCCAAGGAAATTGTAATCCCTGAATTCAATCGTCCCCAACCGACGGCATTGACATCGTTCCATAAAAGGCTGGCGGTTGTATAACGCCCATCTGTCAATTGCCAGGGGTCGTTGGAATCGGTACAGGTGGAATAGCTGGGAGTGGTGGAAAAAGTGCAGGCCCGACCATAGGCGATATTCCCTTTGGACGCCATACGAAAGTTATCCAGATAGAGATGGCTTTTAGACAATCCGGTCGACTTGATGCCGAACTTCCAATAATTGACACCGGAACCGACCGATGCGCAGCCGCTGAGGTTCTTTTGATCAAGAACGATCTGGCCATCCGATTCACGAATGATCGACAGATCATATCGGGCGTATTCTCCACCGGAAGGATTCAACGGATAGACGGTGAAGCAAACCCGATACCAGCTCTCGAATGAAAAAGTTCCGGCTCCAGCCAGGGAAGTCGGCTGGGAATCCACATAATTATCGATTCTTCCATCGGCGTACCAGACCTGCCGAAGCATATCCGTACCGTCGCTGCCGATCACCACCGGCCTGAATTCATTGGTCGTGGCAGTCACATACAGATCGAACGAGTAGACAAGGCAATCGTTCGCCGCCTGATTCATTTGAGCGTAAAGTTCCAGTGAATTGGACGTACTGTTATCTAGGTACTCGATCACCCGGCCATGGCCTCCGGAGGTCGGATCGTTGATCACGCAAAGTGATGTGTTATTCGGCACACAGACATTCCAGCTTCCATTGAAATGGGCTGGCGTACTGTTGGTCAAATTTCCTAACGGCGTCGCCTCAAGAGTGTCCGTATCAGTATCAGGAAGAACATCTCCCTTTTGATTCATGTTTGCAATAACAATTGATAAATCGGTAGAAGTGATTTCACCGTCATTATCTATGTCCCCCTGGGCATTCCAGCCTGAACCTCCTACAAAACTATCCATGGCTGACAGAACGATCGACAAATCTGCATCGTTAACTTCATTATCTCCATCGCTGTCACCATTAGTCAAAGTAAATGATCCAGGGATAGTCGTATCTCCACTGAAACTGATTCCAGTCTGCCGTTGGGCTAACCAATGTGAAGCCTTGATCCAGATATCATAGATTCCGGGATCTATGTCAGTCAGGCAAAAATTGCCCTGAGCATCCGGATAGATGACTTTCGTGTAGTTTTTGCTGCCCTGGATCTCCACGGTCACTGGCATAACTGTAATATCGGAACAATAATCCAGAAAAACCACTGTGCCGTGAAGCCCGGTCTGATTTGTCGCAGCATTAACCTCGCATTGAATGTGTGTTGCCGTAAAAAGACTAATTGTTTTTATCAGAACAATTATTATTCGAGAAATCCCTGGAATATTCATTTTTATCTTCATCGTTTTATACTCCTTGCCAGGAAATTTCCTTTTTAGAATAGCATTAAACCAGCTTAATGCATCAAGGGTTTTGAGCTCCGGCAAGCTTTCGAACAACATGTGCTGGATATAATAGTTTTTCTTTTTTAACTTTCACTCATAATAAGTTTAACCATAGCAAAACCTAGCAGAAATAACCCACCTATTAGCATCAAACCTAAATTGCTGCATATTGGGTTATCATCATTTAAATTACTCTCGCTGTTGTCTGACATAACCGAACCCAAAACTTTGACATAGTCGGCATCAAAACCATTTCCAGCGCCCCCTTCTCCATAATGAGTTGCCAGAATTCCCAAATCTCGTACATCCACGAAATTGTCACCATTAAAATCACCCTGTTGCCAACTTTTACCAGATTGGCCATAGTTGGTCGCCAGGGTGCCCAGGTCCACCACATTTACCACGCCATCCCCATTGGCATCGCCAGGAGACGGCGTTATTGAGTTCACCTGCAGAACATAGGAACTGCGGTGACAGGTTATGCCTCGCTTCCACGCAGTAGTAAATGAATTACCGGTTGCATTGTCGGAAATAACCAGTGAATAACATTGGCCGGCTTGCATATTGTTTTTGAATGTCACCGAAAACAATGTCTTGTGCCCCCCTGCGGTATTCGATGACCGGACACCAACCACTTTCAAACCATAAGGCCGACCGCCAAGAGCAGCATTGCTAGCCTCTCTTCCTGTACCGAAAGCAACGTCACGATAAACCATAAATTCGGGATCAATACTGTTAGCTATGTCTGCTCGAGAACTTACCAGAATCAGCTTGTTTAGCGTAGGTGAGCCGGTCTTGCCATAGGTAGTTGCACTGGAGACATCAAAACCAAGGAATACCTCAAAGGTGTTACCCATCTCAGAGGCGTCCATCAAGACATTAATGGTAAAATTTGCACCAGATAAAACAGAAAGGACATTACCGGATTGGTTCTGTCCTGAGATGCTGAAGGAAGCCCCAAAACTGATTATCGGCAGAATCAGTAATGCAGCAAC
>CAYMXC010000236.1:0-5104 GCA_964394135.1 uncultured Phycisphaerae bacterium | reverse complement strand
TAGGAGTAGTAAATTTATGATCAAAGCGACGGAAATCAGGCGAGGTATGGCTCTGAATATGGAAGGTACGGTCTTTGTAGTTCACGACTTTCAGCATGTGGCCAAGGGCAACTGGCGCTCCTACATTCAGCTCAAACTTCGCAATATCAAGACAGGCCAGCTCATCGAACAGCGCATCCGTTCCACGGATACGGTCGAGGAGTCCTTTGTAGACAAAAAAGAGGTCGAATACCTCTATTCCCAGGGCAAGGAACATGTATTCATGGACCTGGAAAACTACGAGCAAATGTCGATCGGCGATGACATCGTCGGCGACATCATGCAGTGGCTCCTCCCGAACACCAAAGTCCAGCTCACCATCTCCGAAGGAGCCATCGTCGGCATCGAACCCCCGAATACCGTCGATCTTAAGGTTGTGGATACTCCACCCGTTGTCAAAGGGGCCACTGCTACCAACCAGAGCAAGGAAGCCACTCTTGAAACCGGTGTAAAGGTCCGCGTTCCGCCGTTTATCGAACCCGGCGAACTCGTCCGAATCGATACCCGCACCGGAGAATACGTCAGCAGAGTCTGATTTCTCATTGCACCGATAGACAGGATATTAATTAATAACAGGATAGATGATGAGCGATTTTCTGGGTACGATCCTTAAAAAAATCTTCGGGTCCGCAAGTTCCCGCTATGTCAAAAATACCGCCCAGTTCGTCCGCCAGGTCAACGAACTCGAGCCCCTCTTCGAAAAATTGACAGACGATCAGCTTCGGGCCAAGACCGACGAATTCCGTGCCGCGATCGAAGAAAAGAAAAAACGAGTCTTTGCCGGCAAGTCGCTTCCAGCTCTCCTCCTTGAGCTTCAGGAAGTTCCAGAAGAACGCCGAAAAAAACTAAAATCCCAGATTATCGCAGGCCTCAACGAATGTGCCGCAGAGGTCCTGCCAGGTGCTTTCGCCGCCGTTCGCGAAGCCGGCAAACGAAAACTCGCCATGCGCCATTTCAACGTACAGATGATCGGCGGACGGGTTCTGCACGAGGGTAAAATCGCAGAAATGGCCACTGGCGAAGGCAAAACCCTTGTCGCAACTCTGCCCTGTTACATCAATGCGCTCCTCGGCATCAAAGTCCACGTCGTTTCCGTCAACGACTACCTCGTCAAACGCGACCGCGACTGGATGGCTCCCATCTACGAATCCCTCGGAATTACTGTCGGCGCCATTCAATCCGACATGGACTCCGTCGGCGAGGAACGACGCAAACAGTACGATTGCGACATCGTCTATGGCACCAATAACGAGCTCGGCTTCGACTATCTCCGTGACAACATGAAGGTCCGACGTGAGGATCAGGTCCAGGGGCCGCTCCACTATGCCATTATCGACGAGGTCGACTCCATCCTTGTCGATGAGGCCAGAACACCTCTCATCATTTCCGGTCCAGCTCGCGACGACGTCAACCGATACAAAATCGCCGATCGTGTCGCTCGCACCCTCATCGCTCGCCAGCAGTCCGCCATCCGCGAAACACACAATCGCATCCGCGACCTCGAACCGCTCAAAAAGCGCGCCGTCGAAGCCGGAATCCCGGAATCGCGAGTCGAAGAGGCAGCTAAAAAATTCGCTCAGGATCCCGCCTGGCTTACCGAAGCCGAAGCCGCCGCCATCGGCCACACCCAATACTACGTCGTTGAACGCGACCGAAAATCCGCGCATATGACACACAACGGCGTCACCGTCGCTCAGGAAGAGGCCAACATCGGATCCTTCTACGTTGGTGCCAATATGGAATGGCCTCACCTCATCGATAACTCCCTTCGTGCACACGTCGTCTACGAACGCGACAAGGACTACGTCGTCCAGAACGACGAAATCATCATCGTCGATGAATTTACGGGCCGTCTCATGATCGGCCGGCAGTGGTCCGATGGACTCCATCAGGCCGTCGAAGCAAAGGAAGGTGTGAGAGTCAAAGAAGAAACCCAGACGCTCGCCACCATCACCATCCAGAACTTCTTCAAACTCTACGCAAAACTCGCCGGTATGACCGGAACCGCAATGACAGAGGCCGACGAATTCATGAAAATCTACGGCCTCGATGTTCTCTCCATCCCAACAAACAGGCCCGTCAATCGCGTCGATCACAATGACCGTATCTACCGCACTCTGAAGGAAAAATACGATGCCATCGTCGAGGAAATCAGAACCGTTTCGCTCTACGGCTTTCCCGAAGACCTGGAACTTATGGAACGATTGATCACCGCACTCCGCAGGGTCTACCACAAAGATGCCGCCGTCACCGCACGAATCGATCAGCTACTCGCCGATGCCAAAAAGGAAAACGACGGAAAAAAACTCATCGAACCATTCCGCGACCTGATCCTCGACCTGACCAAAGGCTTTCCCGGCGGCAGGCCCGTTCTGGTCGGAACCACATCCATCGAAAATTCCGAAAAACTTTCAACGATCCTTACCAGGCGATACGGCATCGCCCATGAAGTCCTCAACGCCAAACAGCACGCCCGCGAAGCAGAAATCGTCGCAAAGGCAGGCTACCGCCACGAACCAAGACATAACGGCAAAAATCAGGAAGGCAACGTCACCATCGCCACAAACATGGCAGGCCGTGGAACCGATATCAAACTCGAAGCAGGAGTCGTCTATCCCAAATGTATCGGACCTATCAGCAGCGAGGGCGGAATCGTCGCAACCAAGTGCTGCATCCGATGCCCTGAATACGATGGCGTCTGCGCACATTGCTTCAAACCGAAACTCGATCCGCGATTCCCAGAAATGGGCCGACATTTCTGCAGTATCGAACCGCCTTGCGGACTTCACATCGTCGGTACAGAACGCCACGAAGCCCGCCGAATCGACAATCAGCTTCGCGGGCGTGCAGGCCGACAGGGCGACCCAGGCTCCAGCCGTTTCTTCCTCTCCCTTGAAGACGAACTCCTCCGACTCTTTGCAGGCGAGTGGGTCCTCAAAATGCTCGACTGGCTCGGCATGGAAGAGGGCATGGCCATCGAAAATAAACGTATCTCAAAAGGCGTCGAACGCGCCCAGAAAAAAGTCGAGGAACGAAACTTCTCCATCCGAAAAAACCTCCTCGAATACGACGAGGTCATGGATTATCAGCGACAGGTCTTCTACCACCGCCGCCAGAGAATCCTCGACGGCAAAAATCTCGACCAGATGATCTGGGAAATGATCGACCAGAGTGTCGATCAGGCCCTGGAGACATTTCTCGATCCGATCTATCCCGCCCGCGTCGTCTCCGAGTGGGCGAGAACTTCCCTCGGCGTTACCGTCGCGCCGGAAAAACTTGATCTCGACTCCTTCGATGATCTCCAGGACCAGCTGAAAAACGCCGCCAAGGACGAAGCGGCCTCTACCATCTCACTTACCATCGGCGAATACCTCGACCCAGACACCGATCGAAAGGATTGGGACTACCGCGGCCTGACGCGATGGGCCATGAGCCGTTTCAACGTCTCGCTCTCCATTACCAGCCTGTCCAAAATCGAACCCGAGGAAATCGAGCAGAGCCTCATCCAGGCCGCCAACGAAAAAATCGACTCCTTCGATTGCACCCCCCTCAATCGTTTCCTCGATCCCAATTACGCCCGCAGCGCCTTGGCAGAGTGGGCCAAAAATAAATTCGCCATCGCAATCCGACTCCAGGACATCGTCGATCTTAAACCAGAAGACATTCGCTCCTTCATCGTCGATCGCGTCCGTGACGCCTATCATCGCCGCGAAATCGAATTCCCCGTCGACTTCGAACTGACCCACACGCTGATGTCACAGGAAAAATCCGAATCCGCCTACGCTGTCGCCGCCCTCGTCGACTGGGTCAATCACAAATTCCGCGCAGGCTGGACACTCGACTCGCTCCAGAACAAGGATATCAATCAGATCAGGTCCGAAATCATCGCCCTCGCCGAAAATTATCTCGACGGCGATAAGCTCCAGCAGGAAGTCGATCAGGCCCTGGCCGACACCAACCACGATATCGACAAAATAAAACAGTGGACCCGCGAGCGTTTCTTCACAGGGCTCGATGGACAATCCATCACCACTGAAAACGCACGCGACATCCTGCTCGCCGTCGGACGATCGTTCCTCCGATACGAATTGACCAGGCTTGAACAATATATCCTCCTGAATGTCTATGACAGTGTCTGGAAGGAACATCTCCTGGCCATGGACCACCTCAAGGGTTCCATCGGCCTGCGAGGCTACGCCGAAAAAGACCCAAAAATCGAGTACAAACGCGAGGGAACGCAAATGTTCTACCGCATGCTCGATTCCATCCGCGAACAGGTCACCGACCTGATACTCAAGGTGCAATTACAGGGACCGCTCCAGGTCCGAAACGTCTGGCAGGGTCAGCAGGCACAGCATAACGAAGCGACAGGTGGAGGTTTCTCTGAAGCCGACCGTCAGGCCGCTCTCCAGCAGCAGGGCGAAGCCCAGGCCGTCAAAACAATTCGACGCGAAAAGGAAAAAGTCAAACCAAACGACCCATGTCCTTGCGGTTCGGGTAAAAAATACAAAAAATGCTGCGGCCGAAACCACAATTGATATGAACCGCATTCTTTTTCTTAGGGTAACGTGCGTCTCGATGAACTATCTTATCTGGAAGTAAATACGATGAATGATATTCTCCTGCTGGCAGAGCAAAAACGTCAGCGGGCGCGCGATATACTCGACAAATTGAATCTGCTCTCGCTTTGGAAATCTGCCGGCCAGCCGGTGGTAGTGGGCGCGGTCCGTTATGGCCTCGTGTCGGCACTGGATTTCGATATGGAAATCTATTCCGATGTTCCGAAGATTCCCTCCGGCTTTGATGTCATGTCAAAAGTGGCCCTGAATCCGGGCGTACGACAAATCCTTTTCGCCAACGAACTTAATGGACCAGACCAGGGACTCTATTGGCAGATCCAGTATAAGGACGAACTGGGCGACCAGTGGAAAGTCGACAACTGGCTCGTGAGCCATCGCCATCCCGATGCTCACTGGTGCGAACGTTTCGGCGAGGCGATCAGCAAAGTGCTCACCGCCGACCGCCGACGGACGCTCCGGGACATCACGGAGGCGGCCCGCCTCGG
>CAYMXC010000235.1:0-5112 GCA_964394135.1 uncultured Phycisphaerae bacterium | reverse complement strand
AGAACATGGTAGTCGATTTCAATGAATTGAGGGTTACCCCTGCCGCAGAAATCGTAGAGATGCTGGAAGACCACATCAGTGACGCACAAAAGGTTTCGACCGACATTATCAAAACGTTGAACTGGGTCTTTACACGTTTCGATACTCTGGAATTGTCGGAACTCAAACAGAAAACTAAAACAGAGATTACCCGACTGTTCGAGGATATTCCCTGCGGACATGAACACGCCCGATGTGCCCTTTTGCTTCTGGGATTCGATGTGCCGGCCATGCCGCTGGACGATCGGATGCTGGAATTTCTGGTTATGGCAGAGGCGCTGCCTGCTGAGGTCGATCTGGCGACGGCCCGGGGATTCATCGAGCGGAACCTTAAGGCGGCGGAACTAAATACCTTCTACTGGCAGTTGCGCAAGGCCACAGAAGCCGAGGATAAAAAGCGAAAACCCAAAGGCAAGAAAGATTAGCCTTTATCCGATCATTTTTAACAACTTCCCGACACGGATCATTCAAGGAGTGAATATGAAGAAAACGACTGCTCAAAAGAAAATATTGAAAATGGGACTGCCTAAAGGCAGCCTTCAGGATTCGACGATTGACTTATTCCGGCGGGCCGGTTTTTCCATTTCCGTCGATTCTCGAAGCTATTTTCCTTCGATCAACGATCCTGAACTCGAATGCGTCATGTTCCGCGCCCAGGAAATGAGCCGGTATGTGGAGGACGGAATCGTCGATATGGGATTGACAGGTTACGACTGGATTTGCGAGAACGATTCCGACGTGGTGGAGGTGTGCGAATTAATTTACTCAAAGACGAGTAAACGTCCCGCACGTTGGGTCTTGGCGGTTCCGGCGGAATCAAATATTCAAAAGCCCGAAGACCTCAAGGGTGGAATCGTTGCGACGGAACTGGTCAATGTTACGAAAAAGTTTTTCGCCGACCGAAGAATCGATGTTCGGGTGGAATTTTCCTGGGGCGCAACGGAAGTCAAGGCTAGGATATTGAACGGCATCGTGGATATTACCGAAACCGGCAGCAGCCTGCGGGCGAATAATCTGCGGATCATAGCGGATGTTCTGGAAAGCACGCCCCGTCTGATTGTCAACCGCAAGGCCTGGTCTGATCCGTGGAAACGGGAAAAAGTCGAAGCCATTGCTCTGCTTTTGAAAGGAGCGATCGAGGCGGCTTTCAAGGTCGGCTTGAAAATGAACGTACCGGCGTCTGCTATGAAGAAAATTCTGAAAGTTTTACCCGCTGAGAAATCTCCTACAGTCAGTCCACTGGCGGAAACGGGCTGGTGTGCAGTGGAAGTGATCCTGGAAGAGATACAGGAACGTCAATTGATTCCGCTTTTGAAGCAGGCGGGGGCAACGGGCATCATAACATATCCTCTTAACAAGGTGATTCCGTGAGTGATCATTTGTTTTTCAACCGATCACGAATTTGGACAGGAATTATTCTAGCTGCACTACTGATTACTTCAGGTTGTCGCAAATCTGCAGCTATTCCTGTGGTTTTGAAATCGCCTCAATCGGATAGCGTCAAGGAAACGATGACTCTGCAGGAAATTATCGATGTGC
This sequence comes from uncultured Phycisphaerae bacterium, assembly GCA_964394135.1. GTDB lineage: Bacteria > Planctomycetota > Phycisphaerae > JAAYCJ01 > JAAYCJ01 > CAYMXC01. The sequence goes on along the minus strand of CAYMXC010000235.1, from coordinate 3,534 downwards.
GGGTAGATTTACCGACATCGACCGCTCCGACAACGCAGAGCGGCAAAATTGTTTCCGAGGCCGTGATGGCCTATTTTCAGGCCAAGGATGCGGTTTTACAGAAGGATTATAAAACCGCTGTCGAGTTGCTTAAGCGGGCGATTGAGCTTGACAAATCGTATTTGCCGGCACAGCAGTTGCTGCTGAACGTTTATTTTGAACAAGATCAGAATAAAGCGGCTGAGGAACAGGCCCGCGAAGTGCTTAAAATCGCACCGGGCGATCCCACTGCAAACTATATTCTGGGCAGTATTCTGATCAAGTCGGACAACTTTAAAAGCGGGGCGGTGCATCTGTATCGGGCGATGATTCTATGGAGCCGCAGCAGTCAGGCTCCGACACTGGAAAGCCTTCTTGCAGCATTCAAACTGGGTGGAGCTCTTGCCGGCAGAGGATATCTGGCCGCTACCATTGAAGTTTATCGTCCGCTGCTGGAGCAACTGGAACGGCTGGATGGTGACGCAACCGTCAAAGACGAACGTATCAAACGTATGGTACAGATTTATCGTCCCGGATTGTATCTGCTGCTGGGAGAATTTTCCTGCAAGATCAAACGATATTCCGATTCTCTGGATTATTACCATAAGGCTGAAAAAATCGCAGCGATAAAAGATCAGGCGATGATCGGCATCATTCGCTGTTACATTGCGATCGGTCGACAGAAAGAGGCCCGTGAGCTGCTGGGTCAGACTGCACAGCATGATATTAACGAACAGGTTCTTGATTTGTATAAGCAGTTGTATCCTGCGGGACTTTGGGCACAGCAGGTTGCCGGCATTTTTAAAGCAAACGATCAAAATGTTTCTATTGGTCTGATGTTGGCTGAACAATTACAGAATGATCGTAACCTGACGGCTTCTATCAAAATTCTACAGGACTTGCTTGCGGTTGAGCCTGCAAACAGCCGGGCCATCTGGCTGTTAGTCAATGCGTATCAAAAGTCAGGGCATATCGAACGTGCGGTAGCTGTTCTTCTGGATTCGGTAGTTCAGGCGAAAAAAGAAAGCGGCGCAGTTCCGCCGGTACTGAACAATATCGATTTACGATTGGGACGCGATCTGGCCCAGGCCCTTGTCAAAATGAAAGTTTCACTTCAGCAGGAATACGCCAGACAATATCTGCTGGCTCTTGCCTGGCAGGCCTGCGATCAATTTTCCAAGGCAGCCCATTGTTTCCAAGAGTGCCTGAAGCTTAAGAAAGATTTTCTTCCGGCATATCTGTCGTTCGGTCAGCTTTTATTTCGTGAGCGGCAATGGGCTCAGACAGTTCACCTGATGGACCAGGCACTGGCCAAGTCAGTAAAAACCGGTGGAATACTTTTTCTAAAGGGCAGCGCGCTGCTCGAACTTGGTGATGGCAAAAACGGACTGGCCGCACTGGAAGAAGCCGATCGGCTCAGCCCCGAATCGGATCAAATCGTCCTGGTTTTAATCGAAGGATATATTAAGTATGGAGACGCCGCAAAGGCTTTCGAACTTTTAAGGCAGATGATCGGAACGGGTATGGCTGGACCGCAAACCATGAGCCGGCTGGTTCAACTGTTGCTCGACGCCGACAATCCGCAATTAGCCGACGTGGTGCTGCAGCAGTATGGGAAACGGTTCGGTCAGGACGATGAATACCAACTACTGACGGCGAGAATGGAGTACCAGAAGGACTTTAACGCAAATCGGTTCCGCGCCAAGCTCAATGAATTGAAGAATAAATCACTCAGACCGGGCCTGCTGGAACGAGAAATATCGGAGTTTGAATTCGGCCTGGGAAATTACGCTCAGGCGGTCGAAATGGCAAACAGGGCCCTGACGAGTTCCAAGCTGATGGATACAAGTGATTACCGACGGCTTGTGCAGATACAGGCGTTTGCCAACTGGAAGCTTCTCCGATATGATGCCGCCGAGCGGGCCTGGAATATACTACTTACGCAATGGCCGGCCCAACGGGTTATTCAATTCAGTTTGATCAGAATGTATATCGATGCGCAGGACTATGCCAAGGCTCAGCCGCTGGTGGAAAAATTACTGGCGACAGAAACAAACTCCGATCAGAAAGTTCAACTGCAACTATGGCTGATTACCTGCTGTATGGGCCGGGATCATGATCTTGAAGCCATCAAAAATATTGACAATTGGTTGATAGGCGCAGACAAGGAAGAACGCTCCCGACTGCTGCAAATGAAGATTAATTGCCTGGTCGAGAGGAAACAATATGATGAGGCGGCAAGCTATATCGGTCAATTGATTCAGAAAAATGAACAACCTGTACGCCGTTGGCAGGAACTCCTGGTTCAGACGTTCTTACAATCCGGCCGACCGGAAAAAGCATTAGCCGCAATAAATGCTTTTGGCGAAACTTCGTCGGAAAACGATCGTCAGTTTCTCGATGGATTGAAAATCGCTCCGCTTTTAAAAAGTCAGAACTATGACGAGGCTATTTCGCTGGCGAAGAAGCTTAGTGAGTCGGTTGACCGGAATTATTCGGCTTCTTTGGCATTGATCGACTGCTACCAGAAGGCGGGGCGATACGATGAGGCTATCGCCTATATCCGAACGCAACTGACTCGGGTATCCGAAAAGTCGCTTTTGGCCTTTTCGCTTCAGCAGCAAATGGCGAAAACACTCGAATTGGCCGGTCAAATCGAAGAAGCGGAAAAATACATTTTCGAACGCATCAGCCAAAGTGAAGATACTGTACAAAACCAGTGGCGACAGTTATTGGTGGCGATGTATTTCGCTACGGGCAAGGCCGATTCGGCAATAAAAGTTCTGGAATCGATATTGGCAGTGAATCCCCGTCTGTCCTGGGCCAATAACTCGCTGGGCTATGCACTGGCCGACCAGGGCCGCGATCTGGCCAGAGCGGAGGCACTGATTCGCAAGGCACTGACCGACGACCCGGGTTCCGCGTCTTATCTCGACAGTCTGGGATGGGTTCTGTATCGTCGTGGCCAATTTCAGCAAGCCTATCATTACGCCATGATGGCTTACCGCGGCGCAGGAAAGTCCGATCCCGTTGTTCTCGATCATCTGGGCGACATCTGCAGGAAACTGAAACAGACCGAAAAGGCAGTGCGATTCTGGAAAGAATCCGTTGCGGAATGCCGAAATCGCGATGCCGACACACTTGAGCCAAACATGCCGGAACGAACAATCCGAAAATTATCACAACTTCATCTACAATCGCCCCAAGGAGATTAGGCTCATAATTACCGGATTTGAACCCGTTCGCGATTTGTAAATCGAATCCATAACATTGCGTAGGCAAGGATTTTTGCAGAATTATTTTTCTTGAGTCGGATGGGCGACAATCTCTTGCGTTCGTTCATATCCACATTCGCGAATTGCCGAAATAATCATGCTTGACAACGCATTTTAAATGAAGTAGAAAATTTATTTAACGGGGGTTTGCGTTATTCACCATTTTTCGTGTCGTTAAGGGTCCGGAACTGTAACGTTTATTTTTAAGGAGTCTCAGCCATGTCAAAAAAGTTTATGATGG
>CAYMXC010000234.1:0-5112 GCA_964394135.1 uncultured Phycisphaerae bacterium | reverse complement strand
GAAGCGATCGAAAAACTCGAAACCTTTGTAAGAAACCACCCTAAAAAACCAAGCCTCCAGATATTCCTGGCCCTGGCTGAACTTTATCAGGCCGAAAAAAAAACCGATGCCGCCGAACAAAACATACGCCTTGCTATGAAAATATCGCCGGATTCCCCAGCTGTGATACGTCAGCGGATGATCTGGTTGGGCGGACAGAAAAAATTCGATCAGATCATTCGGGAATCGCACGACTACCGCGAAAAACCGTTACATGACCCAGGTGTTCTCGCTCTGGTCGCCTCCCTTCTTGCAGATACAAATCGGCCGGAATACGAAAAAGAGGCGATAACACTTCTGGACTATGTGACAACGGTCCGACCAACACTCATCGATGCCCAGCTGCAACTGGCCTGGCTGACTTATCGTAACAAACAATTCGATCGGGCCGAAACGATCTACCGCCGGATTCTCGATGCCGACCCGACAAATCTCCAGGCGATCAATAACCTCGCCTGGATTCTCTTCGAAGTCAGGAACGACCAAACCTCAGCTCTGAAACTCGCTAACCGGGGCGTACTAATGGCGCCGGACGATTTTCATCTGCGGGATACTCGCGGAACAATCCTGACCACCATGACCGACAGGCTGATCGATGCCCGTCAGGATTTTGAAAAATGCATCGAACTTACTCAGCCGGACAGTCCTGAGCAGGCCAGGGCAAATCTGAAATTGGCGCAAATCTGGTTAAAACTCGGTGCCCGTGCAATGGCACGTATAAGCCTCGACAAGGCACTCCAGATCGATCGGCGCCGTACGGTCTTTTCAGACCGGGAACGTTCGGAAATCCAAAAACTTCTCGAAAACAAAGACGAAAATTAAGCCTGTCTGTAGATTCTCGGCTAAACGTAGTTACTCTGTCTCTTTTCATATGGGAGGATGCTATGAACAGTAAAATTTCATCAAGTCCCTTATCAGTGGGGAGTAGCCGGAGTGCAAAGTATTGGATCGGTGCAGCATTGTTTGGTGCGTTGGTCATAGGATGTAGTGACAATCGTATCTGTGTTGAAGAATTTCTGGCAATGCAGAAAGAAATGCGACGGGGGATCGTGACCAAACCTCTGACCACCCGACCTGCTGCGGATGCGGCGATCGATAACTATCTGGGACCTTATCGCGTAGGACGTTCGGACGTTCTGGCGATCGAGCTCACCCGTTCCGAAGAAAGTGAGTACAATCCTCCGATCACTGCACGCGTGGATCGTCAGGGACGGATTTTCCTGCCGATGGCAGGTTGGGTCACCGTCGCCGATCACGAACTCGAAGATGTCGAAGAGATCGTTCGAAAAGCCTATGTCCCTAAAATTTATCGCGATCTCGGTGTTCACGTCCAGGTAATTCAGCCGGAAACGACAAACGTCCTGGTCACAGGCGCAGTAGCCCAACCAGGAATGATTCCGCTCCGGCAGACCGAACGAAATCTGATCTTTGCCATAGTCGGAGCCGGCGGTGTGTCCAATATGGCCTCCGGGCAGGTAACATTACGCCGGATTCGCAGGCCTCATGAAGAAATTACACTCAATCTCATGGACCCCGCGGATATCCGAAAGGCCCTGGCCCTGCCGCCGCTGCAGGTCGGAGATATCGTGGATGTCAAAGCAGCAACGCCGAACATTATCTTTGTCGGCGGACTGGTCAATGCACCTCAGCCGGAGAATTTCCCGCCAGGAGTGGATGTTACTGTTCTGCAGGCCTTGGCCGGCGCAGGCGGATTGCGGACCGATCTGACACCACGCGAAGCAACCCTTATCCGACGGATGCCAAATGGAAAAGACGTCCATGTCAAACTCAATCTGGACCGAATTACCGCGGGAAAAGATCCCAATATTACACTGGCTGCAGGCGATGTCCTCTGGGTGCCCTACACGGTCGAAACACGCATTCAGGAATGGATCAATCAACATTTCTTTCTGCGATTCGGTGCTACCGCCAATGTTAATTACAACGTCTCAGGTATCGAGTACTTGAATCGACCCGCGCAGCAATCGGGCTATTATGGTACCGGCGGACAGAGTCTCCAGGATATGTATGATCCCTTCGGGTTCCTTAACCGAAATGCCGCTTTGCAGCAATTGACCGGATCCACCGCCAAAAGAAGATAATAGAAATTGCAGTTTGCTAGCATCCGTCGCAACGCAACATTGTCATTCCCATGCAGATGGTATGAGTAGAGCAGAGATGGGAATCAATCTTCGCTTTTCTTCACACTGCGAGCTGCTTTTAGGCGGTATGGCAGAGCGTATTCGCTCCGCCATGGTCCTGATAAAATACAAAACATGACTGCATTGTATCAGGACCATCCGCTTCGTCTGTCAGAACGTCTCGGCCCGCCCGAATTCGTCGGACGGGCCGTTTCTATGTGCCTCATTTTTCGATCGGTATTTTATTTCGGAGGTCTTTGCCGCCAAGAAGAATTTCTTCGATTCCCGCCCAGTTGTCAGCGGACAGATATCGACGCGATTTTTTGCCCAAAAGAATGGGAAGCATGCCCGCTTTTCGATACGCCTTCATGTCGCCCTCTGTATTGCTGATTCCGATACACACATTGATCCCGGCCCGATCGAGATCGATCAGCATGTCCTTCTTATAAGTATAAGGCCTAAGCCATCGGAATTCACTCGGATACCACATCAAAACCGGACCGTCGGGAAAACCATATTTCTTTAGCCACGTATGAGTTTTTTTATGGATGGGCTTGGGCCTCGCGGATAGATAAACCGGCGTGTAGGTTCGCGCAAGCAAATTAATCACCCGCACAGTGTCCTGATCATATGGTACTGGTTCGGGTTTGCTTGCCAGCCAGCTCTTTTTCGTGATCGTGCCGTCCAGATCGAGCACAAGCAGCGGCTTGGCCGGATCGGCGGCGAGAATGATGGTGGCATCCTGTCCCGACTGATATCGCTGGTCACCAGGGTAACTCACTTCGAATTCATACAGCCCAGAAGTGTGCAGGCCATATTGAATGGCGGCACGACCTTCATCATCGGTAATGCCGGTCTTCGAAAAATTCAGATCGACGTTGCCGGGTGAGGATACAAGTTTGAAGTGAAGGGGCTTTCCCTCAAGTTCCTTGAGGAAAATATTGCGCTGCTGAAGACGAGCTGTGACTGTGATTGGACGCTCTGGAATCGATACGGCATCTTCGCCAATCACATAAATGCGTGCAGCCGGCCGGGTACATCCCCATGCTACGATCAGCACAAAAACTGCCGCTGCATTTTGAATCCAAAATAATATTCGTACCATGATAATGTATTTCCCCCAGCCGAAAATCCTCACTTGTGTTTCAGTATAATAGCCGAACCTTATTGGGTCAATCACATGATAGGCAGTGACCGGAGCTTACACGCTGGCTTCGCGATAGACCTGATTGACCAGGAACAGAACCGCCATGCGGATCGCCAGTCCGTTGGAAACCTGCCTGAGAATCGCCGAATGCTTGCCGTCGGCTACGTCGCTGGTGATCTCGATCCCACGGTTGATCGGACCAGGGTGCATGACCAGAACGTCTTTTCGGGCACGCGCCATTCTTGCGGCATTCAAACCGAATAATCGGGTGTACTCCTCGACCGAAGGAAAGACGTTCGATGTAATTCGTTCACGCTGCACGCGAAGCATGTTGATAACATCTACTGTCGGCAGGACCTCATCCAGATCATTGCTGATATCCACCCCCATATCTTTCATAACCTTGGGAACCAGAGTCGTCGGGCCGACGAGAACCACCTTGGCACCATATTTGGTCAGGCCCCAGATATTACTCCTCGCAACCCGGCTGTGGGCAATGTCGCCTACAATGGCCACTCGCAACCCTTCGATCTGACCCTTCATTTCACGGATCGTGAACATGTCCAGCAGGGCCTGTGTCGGATGTTCGTGTGAGCCGTCTCCCGCGTTGACGATCGGTGTGTCAATGCACTGGGCAAGATAATGCGGAGCACCGGGCGCAGAATGCCGGATGACGATTACGTCGATACCCATCGCCTCGATATTCTTCGCCGTGTCAACTAGTGTCTCACCTTTGGATAAACTGGAAACCTTGGCGGAAAAATCGATCACGTCCGCATCAAGCCGACTGGCGGCAAGCGAAAAACTTGTCCGCGTTCGTGTAGAGTCTTCGAAAAAAAGATTCACAACTACCCGCCCGCGAAGCGCGGGAACTTTCTTGACGCTCCTTGTTGAAACGTCCTTGAAAGTCTCCGCTGTGTCGAGAATGTGCTGAATCTCCGCACGGGAAAGCTCCTCGAGCCCAAGCAGATGTTTCCGCTGCCAGACGAAATCGTTTGTGCCTTTCGCGACCTGTGCCAGTTTTTCGGCCATAGTGTGTACCATCTATCGAAACGACGAATAGGTTAATATAAGTCTTAATCTTTCAAAATTATTTTATCTTCTTTGTCCATCTCATGGAGCTTCACTTGGACATGGAAGTCGGAATGTGTCAGCCTCAATCCGACGAAATCGGGCTGAATCGGCAACTCCCGCCCGCCGCGGTCGACAAGCACAGCCAGCTTGATCGCCCGGGGGCGACCCAAGTCGACCAGTGCGTCCAAAGCTGCGCGGATAGTTCGCCCGGTAAAGATCACATCATCGATCAAGAGAATAACATAATCGCTGATATCAAAATTGATTTCAGTGGCCCGGACTCGCGCCTGACCACCAACCTGATCAAGGTCGTCACGATAAAGCGTAATGTCCAGGACGCCCTGCTGTTTTATCTGCATACCGCGAGACTCGAGAATTTTCTGCAGCCTTTGAGCAATGATGTCGCCGCGGGAGCGAATCCCGATGATCGCAGTCGGCCCAAGATCGGCGCAACCGACCAGAATCTGGTCGGCCAGTGCCTCCAGCGCGTCAGAGAGTTTTTTGGCATCCAATACATTGGTCATTTCAGAAACCTGAGAAAACGAATTTGCTTGCAATTCAGATTATATTATCAGCAGGTAAAAGTCCAGAAGTGAAATGAGGATGGGTTTTTCGATAGTACAAATTTGGTTCAGTTTTAGTTCAGCTTCGGTACACAACTCGTATAAATATATAATATACAATGACTTATGGCAATAAAAAATCCCGCCT
>CAYMXC010000233.1:0-5183 GCA_964394135.1 uncultured Phycisphaerae bacterium | reverse complement strand
AGGGTCTCTTTGGCGGCGGACAGTAACTTTTGCCGTCGTCCGGACCTGCGTTCGACTTTCACAAAATAAATCAACCCGCTTTCCTCGTTGCAACACGAAAAGCGGGTTGTTTATTGATAAAAAATGGTCCGAACTCTGAACGACGCACTAATCCAGCGGCATCAGCTTCTGCATTCGGTTATACTTGCGCGAGCCGAGAGTCCACTCTGGAATCCCTTCAGGCCAGAATGAAAGGCTTATGCTTTTAACCTCTTGTGTGTCGTCGATCCCTGCCGACAGAGCTACGTTCCACCGCGGCAGCTTGCGAACCAGCATAATATTGAAATCTGCGTTCTTGCCTTCGTCTAGGTCGAACTCTTCTTCGAATCCGATGGTGTATTTCGAATTGAGCCGATAATTGGCTCCGAAGGCGAGCAGGTTGGATCGCGTCATTCCGATATATCGATGCCCGACGAACCAGTTGAACCGGGGCGATTTTTCGATCGACAGGCCAACACCCGATTCGCCCATGCGGCAATCATCCGTATCGACGATCGCATCGTAGAGCAGTGCCATGGAATCGGACGCCTGCCATTTGCTTCGCATCGAAGCGTAATTGCTGGTAACAGAATTCTCAGGCCGATAGGAGAAAGTCTGACCTCGCGTCTCATTTTGACCGTCATACTTGGATGGATTGTTGAAATATCCCGTTTCCAGATCCAATGTAAACAGATCCACCGTTCGCAAATTCCCGGGCGTGCCACGTTTGGTCTGCCAGCGGTTACGCCAGCCGGCCGTCACTCCGCTAACGTCGTTAATCGTCTCGATGCCTTCATCAAAGGGCGTCAATTCGTTCGGGTGAACGTTGGCCGCCGAACCCCACACGGTGAAATCTTCCTTCATGATGTGCCGGATTCGATTGACGTCCCAGAATCGCGACACGACGTTATCATAGTTCCGCCACTGATAGGTGCTCCCGCGAACACCCAGCTGACCGTAGCCTCGAGCTAATCCGCCTTCTTCAGGACTGTCGTCCCACGCCGTACCACGAACCATGCCGAACGGCACGAGTTTGACTTTCCCCACCGCAAACGGCGCATCAAGTTCCTGACGCGTATCGCCGCGGAACACCGTGTCCGTTTGGGCACGGTTCGAGTCATACACAAGCCACCAGGGCGTATCGTTTTCATTAAGTCGTCGAACGGCTCCCACATGATTTTCGCTGAACCATGTGACGATGCTGTTGCCCATCTGCTTGCCGAGAACATCGAATGCTACGTCAGGCAGCTTTTCCGTCTGCGTCAGGAAATCGTTGATCCGCCATTTGCCAAGAATCGAAAACACATAATCCCCGAAAACCTTCTTGAGATAAATCAGCGTTTCCTGCTCTTTCCCGTTCTCAAATTCGTCCCGGAAAAATTCCTCGAGAAAATTCTTGTCGGATAGATAACTCAATTCCAGCGTCAGTTCCCACCCTTTGGGCAGATATTGACGATGCCGCGTCAGGAATCGGCCGCGGTTGTCGTAGGGGGGCTCGAGATTGTTCCGATAACCGCCCAGGTCGTCTTCGCCATGGTCATTAATATAATAACTGCGCATCAAACCGAAATACGTGTCCCGCTCATACTGCGCGTCGATGCCCACGCCAGGACCGCGCTCGCCGTAATAATCGAGTTTGAGAGTTGCATCGACCCCTTCGGGTTCCTGAATCCCGATCAGCGGAAACAGATACCATCGCGATTTGACCGTCGGACCATAATCGCTGTCGTACGAAACATTGATGCTTTTTATCGACGTCTCCGCCTGCCGGAAATCGCCCTGCGTGAATGGCCAGTACAGCAGCGGAACGCCTTCAACGTTCATCGTGGAGTTGTAAATCTTATATCGACCCGCAGCCAGGCCGACCTGCTCCCCACTGGGAAGCTTTTCCGTCCGATCCTCAAAGTAAACCTTCGTAGCCCCAACATGGTAACTTGGCGTATAAAATTCGCTCGTGCTCAATTTCGCATTCCGAGCCTCGTACGACGTTTCATTCAACTGACGAATTTCGGTTGCCCGGATATAAATGGGAACATTTCGTGATGGTGCAATCGTCCGGGCGACAGCGTTATAAATCAGCGCCTTGCTTTCCTCGAAATCGTAATATACCTGATCCGCGCGAATCTGCCGATAGCCCCGCGTAAGGATCACGTCACCCTCCAGATACACCGCCGATACATATCGATTGGACCTCGCCCTCTCCACACTGGTCGGAGCCTGGGCCGATTCTTCCTCTGTAGGCAGTTCGCCGAGCCGTGCCTTTATCTGCTCAGGCGCCAACCCCGCAGGCAGAGTCGTCAGCGATTGACCTTTACCCTCAATACCCTTTTTATCCTTGCCGCCTTTGACTTGTTCCTTGATCCCTTCGGGCTTGAGAAATACCACTGCGTTCGTGGCGCGAATTTCAAGCGCCTCCCCACCAGCCTTGACGCCTTGCATAAGATAAATGCCGTTGGTCCCGATGAGAACGGGCTGGCCATCGATCCTCGGCCCGACCACAAAATTACCTCGAATGGCAATCGGTGCTCGCTCCTGCAGTTCCGCACCCTCTTTCACCTTCGGTCGACCGTGAATCACTACACGCTGAACACCCCTCTGCTGCGCAGGAGATGCACTCTTCACCTTCTCCGCCCGACGATAAAGGTCCTGGTTACTGCCGTCGGACGAGGCGATCGAGTCGCCCTGAATTTCAATCTGACCGTTCGTATACACCGTCGTGAATAGTTCGTTGTCACAAGTCATCCCGCCCGCTGCTTCGATGATCTGGGCGTCGCCTTCCATGTAAATATCGAGCCTCTTGACCTTCTCTCCCTCTACCTGCGATGGGCTAAGCCAGATGACTGCATTTTTACTGATCAGCGTTTGAAGAGGCAATTTGAGAATGAAATCACCAAGCAGAACCATAGCCTGCGTCTGATCGGGCAGCCGCCATACATAACCCAGCTTGGCCGAAAGCTTGGCAGGTTCAAAACCCCCGCTTTCAGGCGCCAGCGGCTGTTCCAGGGCTTCATAATCGGCATCGAGAATCTGATCCACAACCCCGCCGTATCCGCCGGCATTGAGAACCACCAGAAAAATCCATGCCGCCGATATCGCTGTCATACCTCTAAATGCTTTTCTCACCGCGATTCCTGCCTCTAGGAAATGAAATCGTAACTCAATATTGTTCATTCGATTATAATGATGCAGCCACCCTGGTCAACAAAAAAGGCCGCTATTTTGTAATCCCTCAGGCTCTGTTGGAAACGAGCCGCGACCGTAAGAAAGCAGGTATTCTTCACCATCCAAAACTGGAAAAGTTCTTGCCTCCACCGACCGCCGAGCCTTACCATAACCGGTAGGGTGCGTCGCGACGCACCATCCTTAACTAAGGACATACAATTAACCATGGGCAATATTCGGGCAGTCATTTTCGATCTCGACGGCACCCTGACCGTGCCGATTCTCGATTTCGACGCCATTCGTCGCGAAATCGGCCTCCAACGCGGGCCGGTGTGGGAGGCGATCCTGGAAATGAATCCTTCCGATCGCCAAAAAGCCGAAGCGATTCTCCTACGCCACGAAATCGACGCCGCACGCATCTGCCGCCTCCAGCCGGATACCACAATGATCCTCAGCGAACTGGATCGTCGGGGCCTGGCCGTGGCCGTCCTTACCAGAAACTGCCGCGAATCGTGGAAAATCGTGCGAGACCGATTCAATTTCAATATCGATTACTCCTACACCCGCGAGGACGGACCGATGAAACCCGATCCCGCACCAGTCATCGAATTGGCCCAGCGGATGAAAGTGAAACCTGAAGATTCCCTCGTAGTGGGCGACTTTCTTTTCGATATCCAGGCGGGAAAATCGGCCGGCACAAAAACAGCCCTGTTGATCAATCACGGACCGGTGCCGGAATATGCATCCATCGCAGATTACATCATATGGAACCTCCGGGAACTGCTACCGATTGTCGACGCCGATGTGGATAATCCGTAAAATCAAAATAATTCAAGCACGAAAAACAGGAGACAAAGATGCGGACAGGAATCGGATACGATATACATAGGCTGGAGGCCGGCCGGAAACTGGTCCTCGGCGGCCTCACGCTGGACTTTCCTCTCGGTTTGAAAGGTCATAGCGATGGCGACGCCGTAATCCACGCACTGATCGACGCACTCCTCGGGGCCTGCTCCCTCGGCGACATCGGCGAACTCTTTCCAGATACCGACCCCACCTATAAAAACGCCGACAGCACAAAACTCCTGCACGAAGTTTTCTCCCGCATCTCGGAACGAAGCTTCAAGATCGAGCACATCGATGTTATAATTCATGCTGAAAAGCCGAAACTCAGCGGCGTCAAACCACAAATCCGCCACAGCCTGGCGAATTTGCTGAATTTGAAATTGGAACAGGTGAATGTCAAGGCAAAGACCAACGAAGGGCTCGACGCCGTCGGACGCGGCGAAGCGATTGCCGCCTGGGCCGTCGCGACCGTTTCAGAAGCTAAATGACGAGAAATAAAAAAATAACGAGGTTAACGAGATATACAAGGTAAAAGAGGGTAAAATGGCGATCAAGGTTTATAACACACTGACCCGGAATAAAGAAGATTTTGTGCCCCTGCATGCGGGCCGCGTGGGAATATACCTCTGCGGGCCAACCGTCTACAAACCCTCGCATATCGGTCATGCCGTCGGACCAGTCATTTTCGACGCCATACGCCGCTGGCTGGAATATCGCGGCTACGATGTTACCCTGGTCCTGAACATCACCGACGTCGACGACAAGATCATCGACGAAGCCTCTCGCCAGGGCCGAACCATGCAGGAAGTCGCTGAAACCGTGACCGCCGATTATTTCCAGGCAATGGCCAAACTCAACGTCCGCCGGCCCACCATCGTCCCAAAAGCCACGGAACACATCACGGATATTATCGCGATGATCAATCGGCTGATCGAACGCGGCGTAGCCTACGCCGTCAAAGGCGACGTCTATTTCGATATCACCAAATTTCCCGAATACGGAAAACTCTCCAACCGCTCCGTCGAAGAACAGGAGGCCGGTACGCGAGAACTGCAGTCCTCCGACGACAAACGTCACGCCTGGGATTTTGCCCTCTGGAAAGCCGCCAAACCCGGTGAACCCGCCTGGGATTCCCCATGGGGCAAAGGCCGACCAGG
>CAYMXC010000232.1:0-5204 GCA_964394135.1 uncultured Phycisphaerae bacterium | reverse complement strand
GCAACCGGGATTCCGAGCATGTTCAGCACGATGGTGGCAATGGGGGGGCCAACGGGGTAGCCGGCGCCAAAGCCGAGGCCAGGGGCCAGAGCCTTCAAACCAGTACCCCATTCGCAGCCGCCAACAACGGCCAACATTGCTAGGGTCAACATAGCACGTCTGATCATTTTAAATACCTCCATAAAAAGAACAACAGACCTAACCCTAAAACTAAATCGTCGCCTACGGAGCTTTTATACCCAGCAGAGACGATACCAACAAACGCCCGAATGTGAAACCAATACGCGTGCCCAATGCGCTATCTGAAAATAAATCCAACGCCAGGATATTTTGACATCCGCCAAATATAGTCCAAAACAGGCCTAACAGCATCAGGCGCATTGGTTTCTTAACGAATAAACGCTCTTTAATGTTGTCAATCACTTCTATTTCCAATCAACTTCGCATCGATCTTATCATCTACAAATCTCTTAAATAGCAGAAAAAGTAAATGATAAAAGATGATATGCACACCTTATTTATCATCCTGATCGCGCTCTGTCAATCGAAAATTCAATTTTTTAATTGTCAAAATATATACCGAGAGTAAACCGCTCCCGTCTAAGTGAACGTTATATAATCTAGATTCGGCATTTGTCAACGAAAAGGTTTAGAAAAAAGAAGAATGTTTAAATCTGTTTTTTAACCGAGTCGGTCAAAACAAGCTCTTTTCTTCCCTTTGCTACGCCCCTTATCCAAGCGAAAACTTGTTCTCCGTCCCTTTCCGTAATCGCTGAATATTGGCCGAATGCCGGGCTATCAGCAACGCCGCAAGGACGCTCGCGAATGCCAGCAGCGGCCACTGATCCCGTATATACCAGTTCGGAAGTACAAAAAACAGTACAATATAACTCGCCACAAAAACCGCTGCCCCAACAATCGAACCCAGCGAAACGTAACCGCTGATTTTCACGAGGATGATCCACGTTGCCAGGGCAATTAAACCGGGATAGGTATAATACGGGTAAATCGCCAGAACTACCCCCAGACTTGTCGATACCCCTTTCCCGCCCTTGAACTTCAGCCAGCATGGCCAGTTATGTCCGATAATCGCACACGAAGCAACCAAAAGCCACAACACATACGACGCCTGACGGGGAAAACCAGGATGAATTAGTAAATGGCCTGCTAGCAGGGTGGGCAAAAAACCCTTCATCGCATCCAGTAGGAAGACCAACACAAAATATTGCTTGCCCAGCACACGACCTGCGTTTGTCGCACCAATATTCTTGCTGCCATGCTCTCGAAGGTCGATCCCCTTCATTCGCCCAAGAATGTACCCGAACGGTATAGAACCGCACAAATAAGATACTGCAATCAATCCGATGGCTTTATAAAAAATGGAAACTTGATCAAACATCCTCTCGATTCCGAATTTTAAATAACAAAATTATTGTAAAATTCTAACAACTGCGAGACGTGGTGGTCCATACTAATTTGATTGCGAAGCCGTTTCCCGTTTAGCGAAAAAATCCCCCGCAGGTCCTCATCGAGAATCTTTCGCCACGATTCACCCAGTTCTAACTCGCTGCCTGGATCATCAATGACCAGACCACAATTATTTTTCTTCAACAATTCGCTTGCCCCGTTATATCGCGTGGTGATCGACGGCAGCCCGCAGGCCATCGCTTCCAGCACCACTCTGCTGCACGGATCGTACCACGTCGGATGAATCAGAAAATCCGAGATTTCATATAATAGCGAAATGTTCGACACCGGGCCGAGAAAAATAAACGATTCCAGCAGTCCCATTCGCTCCAGACGATGAAACCACGATCGATTTTTGTCCGGCCCAGCAATAAGAAATCGCAGGCGGGAAAACTCCTGAGAGTGTTCCCGCTTCATCCGATCCGCTGCGGCGATGATAGTGGGCAATCCCTTAAGTTTGAAGTTGGTCGCCACAAAACACCCTGCAAGTTGATCGGCACCAATCTTCAGCACCGACCTCAATTTCGCACGACGTTGCATGTCTCGCGCTTCCGGCAGGCGGTGAAGGTCCACCCCATTGAAAATGACTGCAACTCGGTCTTCGCTTAGATGCAGGTGACGCATGCACTGCTCTCGCACATAACCGCTGACGGCAAGGAATCGGCACGGAGTGTTTTCAGCCAAATATCGTTCGATGGCCCGGATTTTTCGCTGACGCCGGTTAGGCCCCGCAATTCGTCGCACCAGTCGTACAATACCCGTATGCCGTGCCACTGAGCGATCGAAAGTCTCCTGGATCAATCCGCCTCGCGGCTGGTAGATATGTGCCTCCGGAATGGGGGTGATGGCATGAACCACATCGAATTTGTTATCGGCAAGATATTGTGTCGTGCATCTCAAAAATTCGTTCAGGTGCCTAACCCGCCGGCGAGTAGTAATCGCGAAATCAACCACGTTCGATCGCGTGTCGGCCGGCAAATGATCCGCTTCAGCCGTAAGGATCGACACCTCCAGCCCACATGAACAAAGTCGCTCCGCGATCTCAAACGTGGAACGTTCCTGCCCGCCTTTGCTCAAATCGAAATTTTCGATCACGATGGCGATTTTCATGGTAATGCACGCTCCTCGGTGACCACACGTCGTTTTTTCGCGTGAGCCTCGATCCGACATGTCTTGACGACGATTCGGCCTAGCAGAATCCTTCCCCGCCGGTCGAGTTTTTTCACTCCCATATACGTCTGAAAAAAACGTAGTCGATCGGTCCTCGAGATCATCTCGGTCGGCGCGGAAAAATTCAGCGCCCCCAGATCCTTGATAATCCATCGCTGCTTGCGCCACCTCGGTTTAAAACACCGGGCCAGGTCGATCAGATAAAAAATCGGATTCCCGCTTTCCTTGAACCCGATGAAAATATGCGACAAATACAGGTCGCGATGGCAGAATCCGCTCCGGTGAAAGCGACACACGAAATTCGCCAGCTGGCGAATCAAGTTTCGCCTGCGAGTCAATTCGCCGTTCACTGCGGCGCGGGCGAAATGCTTGGGAATGTACTTCTCCAGCGATTGACCCACAATCCCTTGCGTGATCAGTGCACTGGCAATTTCGTATCCGAAAAACATCTTCTCCGCATACGCCACTACCGTCGGCGCTGGTATGCGGCATTGACCCAGTTGCTTGATCATCGTGCGTTCATGCCGACAGCTCGAATGACGAACTGTGCCGCAGAGTATGCGATCGATCTGGTCTTTGATTCGCGGATGACGAACCCGTTTGAGATAAAGCCATATCCAGTTTCCGTTCAAGATCGCGTCGAATCGCATGCGGAACCGTCGTCCCAACCCTGCCTTGTGTAATTCGCTGCCCTTTTGAAATTTGAAAATCGCATCCGGTTCCAGCAGTCCCTGTTCACGTAAAACCTCTGTGAAACGGACATTGACGTATAGCCTGCCGATCCGTTCGAAAAAGTCTTCCTCCGGCAGCGGCTGATCGGAGGGAAAATCGCGCAAAACCTCCATTTCCGCCCGAATCTTGCCAAGCCAGACCGCTCCATTCGGAAAAAATTTCGTCCAGAGATTTCGCCTTACCGCTTTCGGATGTCTTTGATTCAAGCCAATGTAACCCAATGCGATCCGTATCAAATCCGTTCTCGAAATCAATCCGCGGAGCGTGTAAAGAAATTGCTCGAATTGCGTTTCGCGCACCTTTGCGGTCAAACCGGCGCGGGCCCGCTCGATATCTATAAGCGTAAATTGCCACCATGGCAGGTTGCGATCGTTAAAATTGATCTGCTCGGCGAAAATGTGCTTGGCCGCCAGGTCGGGCCAGTCGATTTTTGCAAATTGAATCCGCGCCAGCAGTGCGCCCAGTTCGGCCAGCAGTCGTTGCCGGCTGCATGGGTTGTTCATGCGGCAATTCGGCCGACCGAAACCCAGAAGCAGGCTGTAGAGGTCTTTACCTGCTGCCGGCGACTGAATCGCAGCCGCCCGGCTCGGCAGACCGAAATGACGCTTCTCGATCACTGCTGCCACTGGGGCTACCCCGATGCCCGCCGCCGAAAACAGCTCGCCGGCCCGAAGAAGCTTCACCGCCCGACTGGTGGGCCAATGGCTGCGGACAAGATCGTTGCCGATCTCCGCCAGCGGAATCCGATGCTCCTGCCTCAGGTAAAAAATATGCGATACGCCACTGTCCGTTGCTATCTCAATACGGCGACATTCCCGTGCTTCGTGTCGGCTGACTCGCAGCCCTTCCCGCCATGCCAGCAGCCGACGAAGATTCAGCAGATCATGTGACCTGAGAATCTTTTCGTATTCGGGATGAATGTATAAATAATCGACCATCGAGTAATTCTATGATCCTTCATCATTGCGCCTCTGGCGGCGAAATTCGATTCGTCGAACGATTCGGCGAATGAGTAAGCGGTCCTGCCAACGGAACTTTCCGCCGCCAGCATATTGCTTGAACCATTTGAGCCGCTGTTTTGGAGATAAGTATAAACCGGCGAGCTTGTCTAGGCCAGCAAGATCATGAAGCCTACCGTTCCATCGTCGAAAAAATTCCCACCGCCGGCCTCCACGTGGACAATCGATCAGATAGATCATAACCTCGCCGTTCATTTCCTGCACCAGGATATTCCGCCACTGCAGGTCGATGTGGAAAAAATTCGCACCGTGCATCGTGCCGACAATGTCTGCCAATTGATCGAGAATCGCAGGCATGAAATCGGCTGCATCACTCCGTTTGGCGAACTCCTCCAGGTTGACTGCATTGGCAATCCCCGACGTAATAATAAAAGCGTCGATCAGCCCGCCGTATTTACGCCGCTCCCCGACCGCCAGAACCTCAGGTACAAGGATTCCGAGTCGACGAAGCAGGCAGTAATTCTTTGCCTCGATACTGCATTTGGCAGGACGCAGAAAAAAACGATACCACGCGTTTGGAACTACCTTCTTTAGAAAAATTCCACCGGGCCAGACCGACGGATCGGGGTTAAGCCGGTGAACTCGCGTCAAACTCGATTCGCTCCACAAATTCCCGCTGTATTCGATAATGGCCGAATAGTCTTCAAACCCCAGCCGACGGGCAAGCTGAGGCCAGCGAACATCGCATTCGATAATTTCTGTTCCATGAAACAGCATACACTTGTAGTAAAAATCCCCGCCTGCCACTTGTTATTTTTTAAGTTTATTTTCCTCGCCCAGCTGCCGATTCAGTTCGCTGGATGAATGATCCTTGGG
>CAYMXC010000231.1:0-5263 GCA_964394135.1 uncultured Phycisphaerae bacterium | reverse complement strand
CCTGAACGACTTCCAGGCCCGCCTGCTGTTCGGCACAGACGTCTGCGGCCCAGATACGTCGACGCCCCTGGTGGATTTCCTGCTCGATCTGCGAAAATCGGGTAAAATCTCCGAAACCGTCTTCCAGAAGATTGCCCGCGAAAACGCTATCAAGCTGCTGAAACTGCAATCGTAAAAAACGAAACGGGCGAGGCTCATATAAACATTAAAAGACCTCGCCCGTATATTTTCCGTCGCTCAATCAGTTCAAAATAATATACGAAACCACCGTGTTCTGCCCGCTGCCGCCCTTGCAGGCGACCGTATTGCTCGAGCAGGAAACGTCGGACGCGGGGAATCCGTATTGATCCGAAGCGCTCGGATCAGGCAGAACGGTAAAGGTCCCGCCGGAGCTGACCTGAAGGTATTCACCTGCTCCGATTTCGCCTTTGCCGGCAATAAAATATCGATCGCCGGCTGAAGTTATCGCTATTGTGGACCCGAAGCCGACATAACCATGTGCGGACGAACTTCCGTCGATCGGCACTCCCGGAACCGTCGCTGTAACAGCGTCGGGTGCTCCCGAAACCGGTCCGATCGCGCTTCGCGTGTTTTCGCCGACTGCATCACTGCTATCG
Source organism: uncultured Phycisphaerae bacterium (assembly GCA_964394135.1). Lineage (GTDB taxonomy): Bacteria > Planctomycetota > Phycisphaerae > JAAYCJ01 > JAAYCJ01 > CAYMXC01. Next base: position 4,646 of record CAYMXC010000231.1, on the reverse strand, counting down.
GCTTTGAAGAAATATCCGAATCGATTACCTGCCATAGCCAGGCCGCCCGTCGATGGACCATAGTTCATCGAATAACCTGTACCGGCCAAATTCAGTAAAAAGACCTTGGAATCTGTGGCATTACAGAAGAAAATTTTTCCATTGTTGAAAAGAAAAGGAGATGCCAGTTGAACGTCAGCCCCTATGATTGAAAAGAAAGAATACAAAGTGGAAGAAGGATTTGTAATGTCATATAAGCAAAAAGTATTCGATGAAAAAACAGCGATTGCTTTGTTCGTGCCGTCTACACTGATCTGTTTGGCATGATTGGGCGGAGCGTTGGTGAAGGTAACGACACTTGGTGAGGCATTGGTGACATTGATCACCTTGACCGTGGTACCATCGGTTACGGCGAAGTAATTTCCGCTGCCTTCGCTGAGAGTCGTTCCATCCGGCGCGCTTACGCCGGTCAGCGCTGTCGTTCCGGTTGATGCGTTGAAAATCGTAATCGCACCCGTCGTTGCATTAACCAGGGCAACTTTTTTTCCCGCAATCGCAAACTTGGTGGATGAAAACGATCCGCCGTCGGCAATTCCGCGTCCCGCGACATCACCCGCTGATGGTATGATATAATCCACGCCGGTAGTCTGACCTGTTCCGTATACAATCAGATCGTCGCCCGCAAGAATCTTCGCCTGCGGATGCACGGCGATATTGGTCTTGACGATAGTAAACTCTCCGGCGGGAGGCGGCGTGGGAATTGGAGTGGGCGTCGGTGTTGGAGTTGGTGTGGGAGTTGGAGTTGGAGTTGAAATCGGAGTTGGTGTCGCGTTCGGTGCAGGTGTTGAAGATGGCGTCGGTGTTGGCGTAGCGGTTGCCGTCGGTCCGGGTGTGGGCGTAGGCTCATGATTAGGTCCCGGAGTAGGTGTTGGCGTCACATCCACAATACTGTTCGGGTCAGGTTCGTCTATCGGCTGAGCACACCCGCCCCAAAAAGAAAACAATAATAACAAGGCCAGCGTAATCAATCCGTAGCCGAAATATCTGAACATACTATCCTCCCACAAAACTAACAATTCCTTTTCCTATCCATCGCAGCCTTAACGACATCTGATCGGATGGCCGAAAAAACACCTTGTAAACGATAACACATACTATCTTATCCACATTATCTGTTTTTGTCGACCGCCCCAGCCAGAGTTGCCATGGCAATCAAATACAATAATCATAATAATTATAAAATATATTCTGGGCCGATTCTTGGTTTTTTTTCCTTGATATTTCAATTTTTGTGGACAGAATACTAGTTTTTTACGCCAAGAAATATGGGGGAAATAAATTGGAGAACCAGAAATGAATATAAAAAGCAAATTGCCCGATTGGATTTTGGATCCGGAAACGATTTGGCAGAAGACCTCGGCCGTTCTGGCCCTGGCGGTGATCGTACTTCTCATTCAGTGCCTGCGGCTCTGGGCCGACGTTTCAACGTATCAATCACAGGTGCAAAAAATTTCGGAACTGAACGATCGCCAGAAAAAAATTATTGGCAAGAACGACCGCCAGCTCAAGGAAATCGGCAAAGATCTGGAGCAGGTCCGAACGACCATGACGGACATGATCGAAAAAATGGATAAACTGATCACCGCTCCGAAGACTCAACCCGGATTCGCTGCTGCCACATCCGAAAGCACTGCAACTTCTGCCGCCGATGTCGCTGTGTCGAACCACACCCTTGCAGCCGACTTCAATGAGGACGGTATCGTCGACTGGGCCGACTTTGAAATTTTCACGCGTTCATGGGGCAAGAGCGGCGCATCGCCATCAGATCTGAACCAGGATAACCAGGTGGATTGGAAAGACTTCCAGGTTTTCGCCGGCCAGTGGATGAAAACAGAAAGCTGGTTCCGCGGAACATCCAATAACGCTACCGCTTCCGTAACGCGATAATATTAGAACATATGCAGTTGTCGGCGTTCGAGGGAAAATTTTCCTACCTGGGGATCGACCGGAATAGGATAGTCGCCGGTAAAGCAGGCCGTGCAGAAATGATCCGGCGGAAGTTCCATGCAGCTGAGTAATCCTTCCACGGAGATATAGCCCAGACTGTCGATTTCCAGGAACTGGCGGATTTCCTCCACTGTTCGGTCGAAGGCGACCAATTCCCTGGTAGTGGGAAAATCCACGCCATAATAGCACGGCCAGCGGATCGGGGGCGAACTGATCCGCAGGTGAATTTCCTTGGCACCCTTGTCGCGCAGGGCCCGCATTTTTCCACGCGTCGTGGTTCCGCGAACGATGGAATCATCGACAACTACGACGCGGCGGTCTTCCACCGATTCACGAATGACGTTCAGCTTCATTTTGACTGATAAATCCCTCATTTTCTGCGACGGCTGAATGAACGTTCGACCGACGTAGTGACTGCGGACAAATCCGCGTACGTAGGGAATATCGGAAGCGCTGCTGTATCCCATGGCTGCACAACGCCCGCTGTCCGGAACGGAAATGACCACGTCCGCGTCGGCCGGAAATTCCCTCGCCAGCTGCTGGCCGAGTTTGAACCGCGTCACGTGGACGTTGAATTTGAAAACCTGACTGGCAGGGTCTGCAAAGTACACATGCTCGAAAATACAGTGGGCCGGCTTGATCCCCTCCGCCGATCGCTGTTGGGGACTAATGAAATAACGGGACTTGTAGCCCTTTTCATCGATTTCGATAATTTCACCCGGCTCGACGTCGCGGATGTACTTCGCTCCGATCACATCGAAGGCGCAGGTTTCAGACGCCACGCAGTAATGACCGTTCAATGCTCCGAGGCATAGAGGCCTCAGGCCAAAAGGATCCCGCGCCGCTATGACCTTTCCCGGAACCAGGATGACCAGGCTGAACGCCCCCTGCAGATCGCTGAGAACATGGCCCAGCGGATCGACCATGGCCACATGTTCGGGCTTGGCCAGCAGGTGAACGATTACCTCCGTGTCGCTGGTGGTATGAAAAATATGTCCGCGTTCCTCGTAGGTATGGCGCAACAGCGGAGCATTGATGAGATTACCATTATGTGCGATTGCGATCTGTCCCTGGGAATATTCCGCAAGCAAAGGCTGGGCATTTGTCGATGTGCTCGAGCCGGTGGTACTGTAACGGACGTGGCCGATCGCCATGGGATTGTGCAGCTTGGAAATGGTATCCTCGTTGAAGACCTGCCCCACCAGGCCCATGGCCTTGTGACAAGTGATCGACTTGCCGTCGCTTGAGGCAATGCCCGCGGATTCCTGACCGCGGTGTTGAAGCGCAAAGATTCCAAGATAGGTCAACTCGGCCGCTTCAGGATGAACGATACCAAAAACGCCGCAACAATCTTTGCCGATGGCCATTAAAATCAAACTCCTATAAAAATCATCACTTCGGTGCTGAAAAATCGGTAATGCCATATAAGGTAAGGAGACTGGCTACAGAATAAGCTTAGCAAAGATTGAACTGCAAATCAACCTGGAGATCGGAAATTCTCATTCAAAAATTTGCACCAGACGACGCGCGATAAAATTATTTTCAAAAAATTGCTTATATCGCAGTGATTAAATGTTATAATACTTTTCCGGGTCGGGCAGGGGTTTGCGATGCGGCATTCTTTAAAAATGGGAGGTATCATGAAAATCGCATTGGTGGGCACGTATGCGTCAGCGGAAGCACTGGGATTACGCTTCATTTGCTCGCTGCTCAAATTCAAAGGCCATAAGGTCAAACTCATCCTTCTGACTCATAAACGAACCGGCCCGGCTGAAAAGGGTTATCCGCGGGAGATTATCGATCAGTTTACCTCGCTCGTATGCGATTGCGGATTGATCGGAATGAGCGTCATGACCAGCAGCTACTATCAGGCCAGGCAGTTAACCAAAGCCGTAAAAGAGGCAGGGATTTCATCGCCCGTCGTCTGGGGCGGCATTCATCCTTCGGTCGATCCGCAAAGCTGTATCGACTGTGCCGATATCGTCTGCATAGGCGAAGGCGAGTGGCCCATGGTGGACCTGGCGGAGGCGATCCAGGCCGGCAAAGACTATAGCCAAATTCCCAATCTCTGGGTCAATCAAAACGGAACGATAACGAAAAACGAAGTTCGTGACCTCTTCGAAAATCTCGACGACCTGCCCTTCCCGGACTATGATATCGCCGATGAGCAGTATGTGGTTCACAAGGGCAAGATAGTCCCCGCCAATATCAAAAACATGCGGGGCGCCCTAATCCGCTATCGCCTGCTGACCACCCGCGGCTGTCCTTATGCCTGCGCGTTCTGCTGCAACAGCAGTTGGCTTAGAATCTACCGGAACAAGGGCCACTGGGTACGCAAACGGTCGATCGAAAATATTATCGCGGAATTGGAAGACATTAAAACCAGATTTCCGAGTGTCCGCGCTTTGACCATCGCCGACGACACCTTTTTTGTTCGTGATGAAGCGGAGTTCGAGCGATTTGCCGAACTCTACCGCAGCCGCATCGGCTGGCCATTCGAAATCAATACACATCCCGCCACGATAACGCAGCGGAAGATCGAAATTCTTCACAGCTGCGGGTGTGCGCTGGTGAAAATGGGTATTCAGAGCGGCAGCAAAAAGACCAACTATGAGATATTCAACCGGCGAGTTCCGCCTGAAACAGTAGTTAATGCCATC
>CAYMXC010000230.1:0-5268 GCA_964394135.1 uncultured Phycisphaerae bacterium | reverse complement strand
GCACCACAGAACGATGCCGATTTTGAAAAGATTCGAAAAATGACCGGACTCGATGAGATTCAGAATCTCTATTCCCGCTGCAGACATTTCAACTTGGAAGTTTATGATCTTCGACCAGAGCGTGCGAAAAAAATAAACGGCATTATCTGCGGGCACACACCGCTGAAAGGCGATCCGGCTGGTTATGTCACGGTCAACCTGGGTTCTCACTCCGCCTTCGTCGAGATCAATCACCTTTGTCATTTGCTGTATGGTTCAGAATACGACACAAATGAACTGCACCGCCATCAGCACGACAATGTACACGAATATTTGATTTCCCGAACGATTCTCGATGCCGATTGTGTCCTCAGTCTTCCCAAACTCAAGACGCACAAAAAAACAGGCATCACGATCAATCTGAAAAATATGGTGGGCATCAACGGAAATAAAAACTGGCTGCCGCACCATAGGGAAGGAACACGCGATCAGGGCGGCGATCAGTTTCCCGAAAACGATTTTCGTAGCCGATTGGAACAGTCACTCGTGGCAAAATTCAAAAGGGTGTTTCCGCTGCTCGGACCGCTTCGTCCGATGATCGCAACGCCGATCAAAATCATCGGCCGGCGACTCTTCGGCGACACCAATACCGATACCATTCGTTCGGGAAACTGGTATGGCAACGATACCACGTGGCGCATGTGCATCGATCTCAATCGCATTCTCCGATACGCTGATAATCAAGGCCGATTGCATGACCGGGCCGTACGACAATTATTCTGCGTCGTTGACGGTATCGTCGCTGGTGAAGGTAATGGTCCGCTCGATCCGACGCCCAAGCCTGCCGGACTGATCCTGGCGGGAACCAATCCGGTCGCAGTTGATTTGATGTCGGCCCGTTTGATGGGGTTCGACTATCGCAGTTTGCCTCTCCTTGTCCGTGCGATGGAAAATCATCCTTTGCCGCTCGTCGATTTTATCGCAGAGAAAGTGATCGGTCGGTCAAATGTGCCGTTATATAACGGCCGCATGGTTGATTTCAGCGGGCCATGTCTTGCCTTTCGCCCTCACTTCGGTTGGAACGGACATATTGAAATCAGAGAGGATGAAAATGAAAAAGGCTTTCTCACGTAAAAATCTCTGGCAGCAGTTACCTTGCAGCATCAAAACTGTCTTTGGCTTGTTTCTCCGATTCACTTCCCCTGAATCATTGCTCGGCCGACGCTTTCGCGACCATCTTCAGTACCTCAACAAAATTCAGCGGCGATCCCTCCAATGGAACCAGGCCGGCCAACTGGCTCAATTGAAATATGTCTGCACGCTCGCAGGAAAGCAATCGTCTTTTTATCGTCGATGGTTTCACGATGCAGGATTCGATCCTGCCCGAATGAAGTCACTCGATGATCTGTCAAAGCTCCCGACCATCGATAAGCAAACTGTGATGGAAAATCTCGACCAAATGTGTACGCTTGAGCCGCATGCGTCTAATGTCGATTACGTATCGACAGGCGGCACCAGCGGCCAGCCGCTGAGGTTTTACATGGGCAGCGGCCGATCTTCCATCGAATACGCCTACCTCATCGCCAGTTGGCGGCGGATCGGATATCGCCTGGATCTTCCAATGGCGGTATTCCGCGGGCACGTCGTTCCACAAAATCGCAGCGGATTGCATCATCAGTACGATCCGCTTCTTCGCCATCATTATTACAGCAGTTTCCATATGACCGACGAAAATATCGAACGTTACCTGAATCACCTGCGAACTATCGGGCCATGTTTTCTCCATGTTTATCCCTCCTCCGTCGATGCATTGGCACGATTCATTCACCGCTCCGGTGTTCAGCCGCCCCACAATGTCTGCGGCATCATCGCCGAATCCGAAATCGTCTATCCCGAACAGAGAAAGCTCGCCCAGGAGGTCTTCGGGTGCCGATATTTCTCCTGCTACGGTCATACCGAAAAACTCGTTCTTGCCGCCGAGTGCGAATATACCGATTATTACCACGTCTGGCCGACCTATGGCTATTTCGAATTGCTCGATGATGTCGGCCGACCGATCACCACGCCTGGCCAAAGAGGTGAAATTACTGGAACAGGCTTTCTGGATACGGTCGTTCCGTTTATTCGATATCGTACCGGTGATTACGCAACCTATATCGCGGATCACTGTGATGCTTGCGGACGTAAGCACCCCCTGATTACCGATATCTGTGGTCATAGAATCCAGGAAACCCTTGTTACACGTGACGGCGCAGAAATTCCATGGACTGCGATGAATATGCACGACGATACCTTCGACCATGTCCGCCAGTTTCAATTCTACCAGGATACCCCAGGCTTCGGTATCCTGCGAATCGTGCCAGCGGGAGAATTTTCCGATGAAGACCAGCGGCGAATCCTGCGAAACCTGAGCAGAAAATTCGACGGTCGTTTCGATTTCACCCTCGAACTAAAATCGGAAATCCCGCTCTCGCCCCGTGGAAAAGCTATTTATGTCGATCAAAAAATCCCCCACCGGTAAAGGAAGATCGAATGCGGCTTTATATTCTGATCCTGGTCTTTATTTTCTTTTCCCTGTACGCCTATCGCAACTGGTTTCGTTCCCTCTGTGCGATGATTCTCCTCATGGCGTTCACGGAACACCCGGATATGCCCAAAAGCATCATGAATATCCAGGGGTTGAACCTGTGGAATATCCTGCTGGCAAATGTTGTGCTCGCCTGGCTGATTTCACGCCGACACGAAAAGCTGGTCTGGGACATGCCTCGGCACATAAATATCTTTCTCCTCCTGTATCTGCTCATCATCCTGATTGGTTTTTTCCGTGCCATCGTCGATCCGATCTACCTCGATGAGAATTTCACTACAACCTCCATGATCAGCGAAGAGCTCATTAATACTCTCAAATGGGTGATCCCGGGCCTGTTGCTTTACGACGGTTGTCGCGATCGACGAAGGCTGATGCTCGGGATTATAAGCATTATGGGAATTTATGTTCTTCTGAGTATCCAGGTGATTCGTTGGGTCCCAACCCGTTATGCACTCAGCGGCCGCGATCTCGAAGCCCGCAGCCGAAAAATCATTCAGGTCGAAATCGGTTACAGCCGGGTCAATATGTCCATGGTCCTGTCCGGTGCTTCCTGGGGCACACTTTCACTCTTGCCGTTGGCGGCGACCCGTCGCCGGAAATTTATGATCATCGGATTGTTCTTTATGATCTCCTATGCCCAGGCTCTTACAGGTGGCCGAATGGGGTATATGACCTGGGGAGTCATCGGGTTGATCATGTGCCTGCTGCGATGGCGAAAATATCTGCTCCTGATCCCCCTGTTTGTCATTTTCGTAACGTTCTTTTTCCCCGGCGTAGTTCAGCGGACCCTGACCGGATTTGGCGCCGTCAGTGCCGGCGGAAAGCAGTTCGTGAACACATATGAAGTGACAGCCGGACGAAATCTCATCTGGCCTTATGTCGTCGATAAAATCACCTTGGAACCATTGATCGGTTATGGTAGGCTGGCAATGGTGCGAACGGGGCTCAAGGATTATCTGATCATCCAACTCGGCGAACCCTTCCCACATCCTCACAATGCTTACCTCGAATTGCTTCTGGACAACGGCTTGATCGGCTTTTTTATCATCATACCGTTTTTTGTGATCTTGTTGGTCTACTGCCTTCAATTATTTTTCGATGATTCCAGCCCGCTTTATGTGGCGGTGGGGGGCATGACCTTGTCACTGATCCTGGCCCTTCTCGTTGCTGGCTTCGGAAGTCAGACCTTTTATCCCCGAGAAGGCGCTGTCGGAATGTGGGCCTCTATCGGCCTGATGCTTCGATTGGTAGTCGAACGGATAAAATTACAGGCCAGGGTAACCCGATCGTCTGCACTTTCATCGCTCGCTCTTCCTACCAGGCAATATGCACATACGTGAACGTAATGTACTGCTTCGGTAAAAAAGAGTATGGAGCCCGGCAAGGGTGTCATTTCAGTGCTGTAGGGGCTCCTGTCTCATTTTTGTCAAGTATGATAATCAATTTCGGATGAGGCCCGCAGGGATGCCAATTCACAAGGACTGGGCCGCCATCCAGATTCATACTATCGGCCTAGCGTTCACAAGCTCCGATATCGAAACCTGCGCCCTGAGGCCGAGCTGTGCCGTTAATATCCTTCGATATGTCGATTCCATAGAGACTCTTGAATGTTGCATACACATCGGAAATGGTACCTTTGTCGATCGCCGGGCTGCTCGTCTGGAGACTGAAGTCACCTGCTGTCGGATTGGTGAACAAAGGATCGCTGGTCAGGCATCCGCTGCCCTTGCCCGTTCCTGCCTGAAAGCTGCCGAGAGTCGTATAGGTCGTTCCGCCCCAGAAGATGCGGAAATTACCGGCAATCAGGTTGTGATGCATCTCGGTCGATGACGCCATTCCCGAGTTGTAGAGCATGATCGCATAATCCGTACTCTTGATGTTCATCAGGATATTGTTGATGATGTGAAGCGGCGGCGAGTTGGACTGCTGGATGCCGCCGTCACAATCGTACATCGTATTATTGATGATCCATTTCTCGCCGTAGTCCCACATGACAAAGGCTGCTCCGTTCTGACTGGAATCGGTTGGATCGTCACTCCGCGTAGTGTGGATGTTGTAAATCAGGTTGCCGATGAAATATTTCCCGTTGCCGCCCGTGCTTGAGACAGAGTGACATCCAATTCCACATTCGTTATCATAAATCCGGTTGTTGATGAACCACATGTTGTAATTATCATATTGGAAGCCCATACCCGCGCCCTTGGCCGAGGAACTGGCACGATGACCGTATACGGTGTTCGAAGAGAAAATCACATCGTGGGCGAACTTGCACCATAGCCCTGTCTGCTTGTTGTGGTGACTGATGTTGCGACCAAGATACACGTGATGCGTATGACTCGGATCCGCGCCCGCCTCCTGGCCGTTAATCTGTACGCCGTCACCAGAGTTGTGATAGAACTGGTTGTCCACTATCCACACGTTATACGTTCCAAACTTTACCTCGATCCCATGATAGTCCTGATCTCCCGTTGCCTGTGTGGGGTCCCATACGCCGTTATCGTGAATCTTCATGTTGTACACTACGATGTCATGGGTCGGGAAACTCGACATATTATAGTAATCGCCGTAGATCATCATCCCGATCCTGCCGTTCGTAATCTCACCATTGCGGATAGCGATATGATGAGAGGTGTCTACGCCCCTTGAGCCACTGCGTCCGTTATTGTTGACAAGGAAGTTGTCAAGGATCTCGTAGCTGG
>CAYMXC010000229.1:0-5304 GCA_964394135.1 uncultured Phycisphaerae bacterium | reverse complement strand
TGGATTCCGTTTGTCGACCCAGGCTTCATTCTGGCCAAAACGCTCAACCAGGCCTTGAAACAATACACCAAGCGTACCGGACGCGACTGCCCCATGGCCGTATTGATGCAAAATCACGGACTCATCATCTGCGGCGAGACCCCGGATGAAATTTATCAAAATACCGATTGGCTGATCAGGACGATCAAATTACGACTGAACTCGGCCCCAGCGGAAACGGCGTTCGGATCGATCAAACAGGAAGAGGCCGCACCCGCTCGAAAAATAATCAATCTCATCGGCCCTGCACTTCGCGGCTTGCTCGCCAATGATGATAATCTCAAGATTGTGTCGTTTGACGATTCCCCGACTACCATGGCACTGGTGGGCGGCGAACTCGGCGCCGAAACCGCTGCAGGCGGACCGCTGACACCCGATCAGATCGTCTACTGCAAATCGATGCCACTGTGGTTCGACCCGGCAGGTGAAGTCTCTGCCGAAAAACTGATGCCGAAACTCCGCCAGGCCATAATGAACCATCAGGAAACCACAACCTTTTCTCCGCAGGTCATTCTGGTAAAAGGCGTGGGTATGTTCACGACAGGCGACGACTTTTCCGCCGCTCACGTCGTTCGACTGGTATACATGGACGCAATCAAGGTGATGGCGGGCGCTAGGCGCCTTGGTGGAATTCATTATCTGAATCAGCGAGATCGCGAATTCATCGAACACTGGGAAGTCGAATCGTACCGCCGAAAGGTCGCAGCTGGCACAATGCGTGCGGGACGAGTGAGCGGAAAAGTGGCGGTCGTGACCGGTGCGGCGCAGGGCTTCGGTCTGGAGATCGCACAGGACCTGGCCGCACAGGGCGCACACGTGGTTCTGGCCGATCTGAATGTGGAAGGCGCTGAAAAAGCTGCAAGGGAACTGAACGGAAAATATCCCGGCAAGGCACTGGGACTCAAAATCAACGTGACGGACGCATCTTCGGTGGAAGAGGCGATTCATCAGATCGTTCGAACTTTCGGCGGGCTCGATGTGTTTATCTCCAACGCCGGAGTCCTCAAGGCAGAAAGCGTCAAAACCCAGTCGGAAAAAGATTTCGAGTTCGTCACCAGCGTAAACTACAAGGGTTATTTCCTGTGTGTCAAAATGACGTCTCCTGTCCTGGCTATCCAGCATCAGACCAAACCGGACTATTGGAGCGACATCATTCAGATCAACTCCAAATCGGGACTGGTCGGGTCGAATCGCAACGCCGCATACGCAGGCAGCAAGTTCGGCGGCATCGGCCTGACACAATCGTTCGCCATGGAACTCGTCGAAGACGGAATCAAGGTCAATGCGATCTGTCCGGGAAATTTCCTCGACGGACCGCTATGGTCCAACCCCGTCAACGGGCTGTTTGTGCAATACCTCAAAGCGGGAAAAGTGCCGGGCGCCAAAACAGTGCAGGACGTACGACACGCCTATGAAAGCAAAGTTCCCATGAAACGCGGTTGCACAACGCCCGACGTCATGAAGGCAATTTATTATCTGATCGAACAAAAATATGAAACCGGCCAGGCGCTGCCGGTCACGGGCGGACAGGTAATGCTAAAGTGAAAAATCGCAAACATCTTTTAAAACACACCGCATAAATTACGATAGGAAAGGATTACGCAAAAATGAGTTCGTTACCGAAAACACAATATGCCGTACAACTGGTTGGACCGAGTGAACTGCGACTGAACCGGGAAAAAGAAGTTTTCCAGCCCGGACCATATCAGTTGGTGGCGAAAGTTGAGGCGGTGGGTCTGTGTTTTTCCGATTTAAAACTCCTTAAGCAATTTGTGGATCATCCACGAAAGAGTGAAATCCTCGACGGCATCTCGAAAGAAACTCTCAGCGAAATCCCAAGCTACGTGCCGGGAAACAAACCGACCGTGCCGGGCCACGAGGCGGTGGTTCGAATCGTCGCAGTCGGATCGAAAGTCGCACATCATAAAGTGGGCGAGCGATGTTTGGTGCAGACCGACTATCGCGAACTGCGAACAAAAAACTCCAACGGCTCCTTCGGCTACAATTTCGAAGGCGGCCTGCAGGAATATGTACTGATGGACGAGCGAGTGATCATCGATCCGAAGACAAAGGAACGGTTTCTGATTCCCGTCGGCGAAAATCTCAGCGCCTCCGCGGTCTGCCTGGTTGAACCCTGGGCCTGCGTGGAAGACTCTTACGTCAATCCAGAACGCCAAACAGTTCGCAACGGCGGAAAAATGCTGGTGGTGGCAGAAGCCGGCCATGCCGTCCAGGGCATGAAAAAAATAACGGCTATGCATAAACCCGCGTCGATCACTGTCGTCTGCGCCGACGACAGCCAGCTCAAGGCTGTGGCTGAAGTTACGATGCCGGTAGTCCGCGAAAAAGACATCAATGCCCTGGCCAACGATTCTTTCGATGACATCATCTACTTCGGCGCAAACAAACAAACGATCGAAATCCTCAACGACAAACTTGGCGCTAAAGGCTTGATCAATATCGTCACCGGCGGGCAAAAAATCGGATCGCCGGTCTCGGTCGGAGTCGGGCGGGTGCATTACGGAATGCTCCGATGGATCGGCACGACCACTGCTGACGCATCGGATTCCTACCGGTGGATTCCCGCCACGGGCGAGGTTCGCGAAGGCGAAAAAATCATCGTTATCGGCGCGGGCGGGCCGATGGGGCAGATGCACGTAATTCGCGACATATGCTCCGGAGTGAAAAACATCACACTGACCGGAACAGACTTCGACGATGCCAGACTTTCAACCCTTATGCAGAAAGCTCAGCCGCTGGCCCAGGCCAACAAGGTAAACGTCCGAATGGTCAATCCGCAGAAAGAACCGATGAACGATTCATTCAGCTATTACGCCCTGATGGCTCCGATTGGCGCACTCGTGGCCAACGCGGTGAAAAACAGTCTTGACGGCTGTTTGATCAATATCTTCGCGGGAATTCCGGCGACGGTAAAACAGGAGCTCGACCTCGACACCTATATCGCCCACCACTGCTACATGTTCGGAACCAGCGGTTCGGTCATCCGCGACATGAAGATCGTCCTGAGCAAAATCGAGACAGGCCGGCTCGACACCAACTGCTCGGTCGATGCGATTTCTGGAATGGCCGGCGCCACCGAAGGAATAGCCGCGGTGGAAAACCGAACCCTTGCCGGAAAGATCATCGTTTATCCGCAATTGCACGAAATCGGCCTGATTCCGCTGGTCAAACTCGCAGATAAATATCCAACGGTTGCCGCCAAACTGGACCCACATGGCGGATGGACCAAAACCGCCGAGGAAGAATTGCTCAAGGTTGCAATCGGCTGACAGATATTCGATAATCGAGGTAACTCTCATGGACTACATAGCCAGCGCAAAACGAGTAATCGAATCGGAAGCCCGGGCCGTGGCGGATCTGGTCACGGTGCTTGGACCGCATTTCGTGCACGCAATCGAGCTGATGCAGGGCTGTCGCGGCCGTGTTGTGGTAACCGGAATGGGCAAGGCGGGGCACATCGGCCGAAAGGTTTCCGCGACTCTTGCTTCGACGGGACCTCCATCGTTTTTCATGCACCCAGCCGAAGCCATCCATGGCGATCTTGGCATGCTGACTTCAGACGATCTGGGTTTATTCTTTTCCAACAACGGTCAGACGGATGAAATCCTGCGAATCATTCCCTATTTCAAGCACCTGAACGTCCCGATCATTTCCATCACATCCAACGCAGATTCGGAACTGGCAAAACAGTCCGACGTGGCTTTGATTTTGCCGATCAAGGGTGAGGCCTGCCCCCTGAATCTTGCACCGACATCCAGCACGACGGCAATGCTGGCCCTCGGCGATACCCTTGCACTGGTACTCCTGGAGGCACAGGGTTTCAAGAGCGAAGATTACGCGCTTCTGCATCCGGGCGGCTCGCTGGGCCGGAGGCTGCTGACCAAAGTTTCGCACCTGATGCACACCGGCAACGGAAATCCGGTCGTTCATGAAAATACCCCGCTGAAGGAAGCGATTTTGACGATGACGGAATGCAAGCTGGCAGCCACGAGCGTCGTGGACGATGCGGGCAAGCTCGTGGGCTTCTTCTCCGACGGCGACCTTCGACGATACCTGATGACAGGCGAGGTCAATATGGATCGGCCCATCGGCCTGATCATGACAAAATCGCCGAAATTCGCAACACCAGAAATGATGGCGGTCAAAGCACTAGAAATCCTGCGACAGTACAAGATCATCGAGCTGCCCGTCTGCGACGACAGCCACCGCCCCATCGGAATGATTCACCTGCACGACATCACTCGCGCGGGAATTACGTGAAAATACCAACAGGACTGGCCTAAACCTTTTCGAAAAGGAAACCGAAATGAAACACATCGTAACGATCTTGATGTCGGCTGTAATGCTGATAACCGGATGCCAAAAGCCGGCTGATCAAAAAACCAAAAAAACACCAGAAACTCAAAATACGACGATGGTCCTGATACCGAAAACAGGAATGGGCGATGTGAAGTTCGGCATGTCGATGGAGGAAATGAAAAAAGTTCTCGGTAAACCTGATCGGATAACGGGCAATGCGTGTGAATATCTGTCAAAGGGTTTTGCTGTCCTGCCGGGACACGAAGATCAAAAAGTGGCGGCTATTATGTGCGGCGATCTGAATGGGGAAAAATCCACTCTGTATGTAAATTGCAAAATCCGAACCGACAAGGGAATCACAATGGGTTCGACAGAAAAAGAAATAATCGCAGCCTATGGCCAACCGTCGGCGAATTATGCAATGGACGCAACGAAGACCCTGGCGTATCCGACAATAGCCGCACTATTCGTGCTCCGCGAAGGCAAAGTGGTTCATATGACCTTCAAGCAAAAATAAGCTAAATTGCTTCAAATGATCTTCAAATCTTAATTTTAATGAGGTTACTCCCATGAGCAAATTCGAACAGTATCGAAATCAGAAGGAATTTAAAATCCCCGCCACCATGCAGGCAGTGATCTGCACCGGCGTGGGTTTCGAAAACGTAAAGGTGGCGGATGTTCCGGTGCCGCCGGTCGGCGACAATCAACTGCTGTGCCGGGTAGATGCCGCGGGCGTGTGCACGTCGATCTTAAAACTGGTAGCACAGGGCAGCAAACATACGTTCTTAAATGGCTGGGACTGCGAGAAATTCCCCGTAATCCTCGGCGATGAAGGTTCGGTAACAGTCGTCAAACCAGGCAAAAACCTGGCCAACCGATATCAGCCGGGTCAGAGGTTCGGCATTCAGCCGGCGGTCGATGTGGCCCCTATCAATCACCGCGCAC
>CAYMXC010000228.1:0-5330 GCA_964394135.1 uncultured Phycisphaerae bacterium | reverse complement strand
CCATGCTTTATCTGCCAAAGGAACGGAGAACTCTATTTGGTGTACGGGAGAATACTGTTCGTCTCTCTGTCGGAATCGAATATCCAGAACAACTTCTGGCAGATATCGAACAGGCTTTGGAGTCGATTTAAAAACTTAGAGAAATAATGAAAGTTCAATAAGAAGATTTTTTAATGCAAGGAGTTTATTATGTCAGTATTGCCGAAAAATGTTTGTGACGCTTGGGAAATGAAAGAAGGGCCGGCTGTTTTTACGACGGTCAGCGATAAGGGAATTCCCAATACCATTTATGTGACTTGTGCAGCCCTGTACAACAATTCGCAATGGGTTGTTGCGGACAATTATTTCGACAAAACTCGAAAGAATATTTTCGCTGGTTCCACGGGATCGATTTTATTTATCACCCAAGACCGCAAGGCCTATCAGGCCAAAGGAAAAATCGAGTATGTGAAAGAAGGGCCGCTTTTTGACTTTATGAAAAAATGTAACCCGCCTCAGCATCCCGGACATGCCGCTGCGGTACTGAATGTCGAAGAGGTTTACTCCGGAGCGGAACGTTTGTATTAATTTCGTAGAAATATGAAGGATTTATAGAAATGAATAATTTTACCGAACTTGAAGTATCGCGAGCAATTTTAGATGCCTACCATTCAAAATTTCGTCAAGCGCTTGAATGTGATGTGGTAATCGTGGGAGCGGGACCGGCGGGTCTCGTAGCGGCTTGGTTATTGGCCAAAGCCAATCGACATGTGGTCATTTTGGAAAAGAGGCTCAGTCCCGGTGGTGGTATATGGGGCGGCAGCCTGGGAATGAATGAAGTTGTCGTTCAGAAGGAAGCAGTTTCTATTCTTGACGAAATCGGGGTACGCTATCAGGCAAGCGGAAACTTATTTACCGCAGATGCGGCGGAACTCGCCTCGGCATTGTGCCTCAAAGCTCTTCAGGCTGGAGCGACGTTGCTCAATCTGATGTTTGCCGAAGATATTTGCATTCGAAAGGGACGAGTAAACGGTGTGGTGGCGAACCGTACCATGCTCGGCGATAGTTTGCCCATCGACCCGATCGTCTTTTCTGCCAAAGCGGTGATCGATGCGACAGGGCATGAAGCTGTTATGGTCAATTGTCTCTGTCGTCGAAACCTTATTGAGTCGGAAGTTCCCGATGGCCATTTCGCAGGCGAAGGACCAATGGACGCCCCGGCCGGGGAACGATTTGTGGTGGATAACACGAGTGAGTTTTTCCCCGGCGTGTGGACTGCCGGTATGAGTGTCTGTGCTTCTCACGGCGGACCGCGAATGGGACCAATCTTTGGAGGGATGCTCCTGTCTGGTCGCACGGTTGCCGCACAGGTCATTCGAACATTAGATCGCCATAATAAGGAAGTTCAGGTATGACAGAATTCACATTTTTAGAAAAACTCACGGATGAAAAATGGACTGGATTGCGATTTTGTCTAAGTCCATCAACCGGTACCGCTACAAAATGTATTCGATTGTGCGAAGCCATCAGTCGTTCGTTTCAGGAAAATCTGCAATTGTCGTGCAAGGATTTAGAGTGTGCCGGCGCATTGCGATGCCTGGGACTGCTTCGAAATGAAACCCAAATGGCTTTGAAAATGTCGGAGCGAACCGGCATACCTATCGAACGGGTTACACGAATTATTGACGAGACTCCACGATTTGAAACACCAACGACAGGGATTGAATTGGGAAAGATTGAATGCCCGGACATTTTACTTGCTTACCTGAAACCCTGCGGAGCTATGAAATTATTACGCCAATGGCAGCAGATGACAGGACAGAGGCTTGAACTCAAACTTTCAGCCTTCACTTCCGTATGTACCGCGGTAGTCTTGAGTGCCGGAAGTGAAAATAATGGGCAAAGTGGTTCACTAACATTTTCCTTTGGTTGTCCGGATTCGCGAGAGTACGGCGGTGTTCCGGAGGATCGACTGATTGCCGCTCTTCCGTTAGGACTTGTGAAAAAGTTAATGCAGGAGCAGAAAATATAACCGGAAGTATTTCGTTGATCTATACGCGGCTTTGAATACTCCTTTTGAATGAAGGTGTTTTATGGAACATATATTTGGACCGGTGCCTTCTCGACGACTTGGCCGTTCGCTGGGAGTTGATTTGGTCCCGTTTAAAACGTGCAGCTACGATTGTATTTATTGCCAACTTGGCAAAACCACCTGCAAAACGATTGAACGCAGGGAATGGATTCCACTCGACGAAATTTTGAGTGAACTGGAAGGGAAGTTAAGTACGAATCCCGACTATATCACTCTTTCGGGGTCGGGCGAGCCGACTTTATATTGCAGGCTTGAAGAACTAATCGATCGGATTCACAGCATGACGCGAATACCGGTTGCGGTTTTGACCATGGGATCGTTGCTCTGGGTAGCGGAGGTTCGAAAGGGAGTTCGACGAGCGGATCTGGTACTGCCTTCTCTTGATGCGGGGGATGAGAGACTATTTAAATGCGTTAACCGTCCTCACGACGAGATCACCTTTGAAAAAATGGTTGAAGGCTTAATCGCCCTGAGAAAAGAGTTTACCGGGCTATACTGGCTCGAAGTTTTTTTGCTCTCCGGTTATACGGCGATCGAGGGCGAAGTCAAAAAGATTAATAGCTGGATTGAGAAAATCAAACCGGATCGTGTTCAGTTGAATACCGTAACTCGGCCACCGACCGAATACTATGCAGAACGGGCCTTGCCGGCCCAGTTGAAAAATCTCGCAGAGTTGTTCAACCCTCCAGGTGAGATCATTGCGGAGTTTCATGGAGTAGAGCAGCAAGCCGATTTCATTGCTGGTCGAAAGGAAATCCTTGAAATGCTGGCCAGACGTCCCTGTACGTTGGAAGATATTTGTGATGGGTTGCTTTTGCATCGAAACCATGCGATCAAATATCTGGAAGAGCTTCTGTCTGAAGATAAGATCATTGCTTCCATTCTCAATGAAAAGCGATACTATCAAGCGATGGCTGCCGAAAAGGAAGAAACCTGATAGAAAACAAGATATTGTGACCTTGCTATAGTTCGCAATGTGACTGAGTTATTTTTAAACCCCTAGTCATTTGCCGTAATTTCTCACAAAAATGAGTAAACAAATTATGATGCAAAGGATTAAGTTGGTTGTGTGGAAGGTTCGTTCTCACCTCACCGTTTTATTGAGGCTGACACGGCAAGGATGATCGTGGGACGACTTCTATCGGAAGGATCATGACCGCTGTTTAATGCAAGGCGTCCGTCGATTATTGTCATACATCAGCAGACAAATACCGCAGCGGCGATAACGGTTGTCCACAGCCCGTCCTTATCTCCACTCGCTGTCTGAACAATATTGGCGGATTTAACAATCTGGCCGCTCATCTGATAAATTTCCCGCCGGGAATCGTAATCTGTATCGGCGTCGAATTTAATATCCAGTGTAGTCGCGAGCATCGTCGCCGCCATATCTTCGACAAGGTCGCCGCATTTCTTTTCCGTCATACCGTAGCCGTGATGTTCGGAAATATATCCGTACTTATCGCCTGATGCAGGTACTGCCAGTCCAATGCCAGCGGTGGTTAGTCGATTGGGTTCGTTGGTTCTTGATTCGGCCATGACCACAAAAGTGATCTGCCCGAACTTGAGCATTTGAATCCCTTTACTCCTGGAAATGATTTTGCATCCCGGCGGTAAAATCGAGCTGACCTTGACCAGGTTCAGTGGAGCAATACCGGCATCACGCAGGGCAACTTCAAACGATTGCAGGCTGTATTTGTGTTTTCCAACACCCTTGGTAAAGAACATATACTTCGGAATAATAGGTCCTTCCATTTGATCAAACCCTCACATAAAAAAATAATTCAGCACAAAATTTAGGATAAACATTTAACAATCAGGGATATTTTATTTCAGCCGGTAAAGTTATGTTTCACTATTAATCAAACACGAGTGTGCAAATTAGGAAAGCTCATATGTTGCATTTTCCCTTTCGGCTGACAGAGAATAGTTAGTGACTGAACATTTATATTTAAAATGCCATTATATGCATAACCTTTCATGTTGGCAATATCTTATGTGGCGAAATTCAAGCGAATGGGGTTAAATTGAAAAAAAGATCTGAAGAAGATTATTGAAACAATCGATGTCGCTGATGAATGTATGACTGCATAGGATATGCTTGCCCGCTACCAACGACGACGCTGAGATCAGTAGAAATATATTTTCGTGGAGTAAAGTCACGCTGACGGTTGCGAGATAAAAGTTGGCAAGGAGTCTGCAGAAGTCAGTGCGTCTGACAAAGTGGTTCAATTGGGCGGGCTTTCTTTCCAACTTGAAGCCATCGCGTTGGAAGGATATAATCGACATTTATAGTAGGGAAAAAACGATTTCAGAATCGAGAACGTTTGAGGTGTGGAGCCATTTGAGAAAATCAAGTTGCTTGATGAATTGAGCGAATGATCTATTCAAATATTTAATCTATTCGATAGGATGTTTTATTATGTATGAAAATTCAAAAAAGACACAAGACGCCCAACGTCGGAATATTCCTGGGCGGTTAAGGCTAGCCATTTTTCAAGAGACTTTTTCTAAATGCCCGTTTTGCGGTCTTGAAAAAATCGGTTCTCTCGAGGTACATCATATCAATGGCAATCATTCAGATAATACTCCAGAAAACCTGATTGCAGTTTGTGCTTCCTGTCATGCGCAGATTAGTAAAGGATTAATCGAAGAAAAGAAAGTGGTAGAAACTAAAGCGAAACTACAAAATGGAATTGATCCTTTTCCGAAGAAGTCGGTATCTGATGGTGACACAGTCAATATGAATATTACAACCAATAATGGGATTATTGCAAATCATCTAACAATTCACGGTAAACAAAAAACAGGAAGAATCACTTTGCCTGGATCGATAGGAACGGATCTTAAAAAATACAATTATGTAGAGTACCTAATAAAGCAACTTTCCGATTTCCGTGAAAAAGGTAAAAGTTACGGTCAAGTCCGCAAGGGGAAAGTTCATTATGGAGCAACACGGAAGATTTTGGAAAAACAATTAGGTGGTTTGCCGAAAGATTTACCTATAGAAAAGTTTGAAGAGATTGTTATGCATATTCAGGAGAAAATTGATAACACAATACTGGGAAAGCGAAATCGTAGTCAAGGTATTCCAAACTACCACAGTTATGAAGATCATGGCCAGCCGAAGCGGACATAAAAAAGTATAATCTTCGGTGAAAACGTTATCCTGCGATGGGGCGGTATGGCATTGAAAATCACGGTAATGAACTTGCCATTGGTGAGGTAGGCAGGCATACTCCAAATCATCGTTCTTGATTTT
>CAYMXC010000227.1:0-5332 GCA_964394135.1 uncultured Phycisphaerae bacterium | reverse complement strand
CCTCATGATGATAGGAATGGGGGCGATTTGCGGCTTGCCGGCCTGGCCGTTGTTCAAATTCGGTGTGGCAATGATGTTCGGTCTGACCGGCGTTTCGCTGGTAATGCAATTGACAAGCGGCTGGAACCAGCTCGCTTCGTACAGCCCTTGGTTCGCCGGAGTCAGTTTCCTTGTTTTTGCCCTGTTGGGATGGTTTTTGTTGAAGGCGGCTGTGATTATATTCACGGCCGGTGAAGGATCTGTCATGATTGTCCTTTCCCTGTTTATTTTGGTAAGTCGGGCTGGACTGGACTTGCGGAATATTCCCTGGATCAATCTGGACCGTCCGGGTGTAATAAATCTGGCAATCCTGGTTTTGGCGATACTTGGGATTTTATATCAGCTAGGCTTGTCGGAGCGTCAGGCTGGCGAAAAAAAATAAGGATAAACGGAAATATTCGTTATGCTCCCACTGTACCAAGGGCGGACTGGATCAGACTGGTTATGGCAGCACTCGTAATGGACGAAGCCAAACTGACCAACTGTTCCAGCAATGCGGGTTTGAGCGTTGGATCGCATCCTGCACTCATGGTCATCACAGCTAGGGTGCAACAGCCGCCGAAGATGTTAACAGTCGTTGTTTTCATTTCTTGCTCCAGCTTGTTCGATTGATTTTTTGAAATTACTCGGATGTAGTGGTAGTGCCATTAATACCGGCAAGGACACTATTGATCAGGGCGGGGACGATCGATTCGGTCAGGCTGGACAGGATTGTGGAAAAAACTCCATAGGCCTGATCGACCATGATCGTTTTAAAATCACCGCTGCATCCGATGGAACCGAACAGAAGAGACCCAGCCAATAAACCGCCCAGAAGTTTCATCCGTATTTTTTTCATTGGGTACTCCAAAATAGAACCTTTTTTATTATTAAGAGGAGGCGCGAATTTTCGCGACCCCTGCCTGTCATACATCGAGATTCTTCACTTCGGTCGCATGAGTTTCGATGAAAGTTCGCCTCTGCTCGACACTTTCGCCCATAAGTATGGAGAAAATGCGATCGGTTTCGCGCATATCAATGTTATATTGGGCGGGATCGTCGGGTTCCTCGGAGATTGTAACGCGGCGCATAGCCCGGCGTGCGGGATCCATGGTTGTTGACCAAAGTTCCTCGGCATTCATTTCGCCCAGACCTTTAAAGCGTTTGATTTCAATTCCGGTAGAACCGAAGTCGCGAATGGCCTTGGGAATCGCGGTTAGATTCGGAATTTCCCGCATCATCCCGTCGGGAAGCTTCAACGAAAATCGCGCCGGCAGGAATCGGCCCGTGATATCTTCCTCTATCTGGCGGAAATAGTCATTAATGGATATCTGCCAATCCTTGTCGAGCGTGCGAAGTATCTTTTCGATCGACGCCGATTCATTCAATTCGACACGTGTGATCGTAACGGCCGGTTCGGTCGAGCCTTCTTCCTCGGGCTTGATCCCGTTGGTCCCGTCATCCAGCTCGACTCGTCCAAACCGCGCCTCAGCTTCCTTGCAGAATTCCTGAAACTTTTTCTCCGTATAGAAAAATCGCTGATCGTCACCAATCTGGGCCCGTATCTTCGGCAGCCCGTCCACCGGATCGTAATATCCGGTAAGAAAAGCACGGATATCAATCGCCCGCCGGCGGAGAATGACCAGATGGGCCTCCAACTCGTCTATCATAGTGATCAGCTCGCGAAGCTTTTTGCCGGAGTATTCGTTGACAACTTTTGCCGTAACAGCGTTGTGGTCGTCGACTTCCCGGATCAGCAGGCTGGTCCCTTCAAGCCCAAGGTCGGTCAATTTCGCATTGAGAACTTTTTCATTCAAGGCATATTCAGTTTTGCCGCGTTTGCTTAACTGGAATAGGGGGGGTTGCGCAATATACACATGACCCTGTTCAATTAACGGCCGCATATGACGGAAGAAAAATGTTAACAGCAGGGTACGAATGTGACTCCCGTCGACGTCGGCATCGGTCATAATGACGATTTTCCCGTACCTTCGTTTGGTCATATCAAAATCTTCCGCACCAATCCCGGTACCGAGCGCGGAAATCATAGTGCGAATTTCGTTATGATCGAGAATTTTGTCGATTCTCGCTTTTTCCACGTTGAGGATCTTACCGCGAAGCGGCAGAATGGCCTGATGTTTGGACTCGCGACCCTGTTTGGCGTTTCCGCCTGCGGAATCGCCCTCGACAAGAAACAATTCCGTGGATTCGACATCTTTGCTGGAACAGTCCCAGAGTTTTCCAGGAAGGTTTCCGCTTTCAAGGACACTCTTTCGGGCCAGTTCCCGAGCTTTGCGAGCAGCTTCCCTGGCCTGGGCGGCCTGGACGGCTTTGGTTATGATACGTTTGCCGTCGGCGGGATGTTCTTCAAGCCAGCGCGATAGCATCTCGTTAACAGTCTGTTCCACGAAGGTGCCGACCTCCGGATTCATCAACCGGACTTTGGTTTGTGCTTCAAACTGCGGCTCGGGAACCTTGACGGAAATAATAGCGGTCAGGCCTTCCCGAAGATCATCCCCGGTGGGAACCAGGTTGCCCTTGAGAATATTTTCCTTTTTCGCGTACTGGTTCATCGTACGGGTCAGGGCGGAACGGAAGCCTGACAGATGCGTCCCGCCGTCGATATTGTGAATATTGTTGGCAAAGGCCAGCGTCGTTTCCGTATAGCTGTCGTTGTATTGCATGGCGACTTCGCAGGTCAGCCGCTGTTGGGGATCTTCGTTGGAAAACCGAATGACCGGATGCAACGGATTTTTCCCCTCCGCTAGATGTTCGACAAAAACTTTGATTCCTTCCTTGTAGCAGTATTCTTCTTCTTTTCCGATGCGGTCGTCTTTCAGTTTGATGGATATCCCTTCGTTCAGATAGGCCAGCTCACGCAAACGAGTGGAAAGCGTTTCATATCGAAAATTGACATCGGGAAAAATCGTATTGTCCGGCTTGAATGTCACGCGGGTCCCGGTACGCTGAGTAGAGCCGACGACCTCGAGTTCCCGAACCGTCTTGCCTTTTTCGAAGCGAATGGAGTAAATTTTTCCGTCGCGATAAACTTCCGCAACGAGCCATTCGGACAACGCATTGACGCAACTGACACCGACTCCGTGAAGCCCTCCGGAAACCTTGTAGGAATTGCGATCGAACTTTCCGCCGGCGTGAAGCATGGTCAGAGCCACTTCGACGGCGGGTTTTTTTTCCGTCTCATGCAAATCGACCGGAATGCCCCGGCCATCGTCTCGAACACTGCAGGATCCATCGGGGTGAATGTGTACGCTGATATTTCTGCAATATCCCGCCATGGCTTCGTCAATGGCATTATCAACGACTTCGTTGACCAGGTGATGCAGGCCTGCCAAGCCGGTGTCGCCAATGTACATCGCAGGCCTCATGCGCACAGCCTCAAGGCCCTCGAGAACTTTTATACTACTTGCATCATACTTGTGTGGTGTCATAACATCCTTGCCTCGTACCTTTCAAGTCGCCTAGTGCGACTGGGCGGTACTCAGAACACATTTGATATCCTTTATGCGTTTGCCGGTCTGATCCCGGACCTGATCGATGATCGCCTGGCGATATATCTGGTCCATCGTAAACTTGACCGCGGGCGATGCGACCGAAACTATAAGTATATCACATTGAAGCGCCAAAGGAAAGGCAAGATCGGCTATATCCGAACCAACGATCTCAACCCATAAATCACTGATTCGAGCCAATTGTTTGTTGGGAGTTCTGGTGAGTCCGTCGCGAATCGGCGCAATGATTTCGCCGAGCGGCTGATGCCGCATTGGACGTTGCACGTTTAACCATAACTGATGTAATCTTTTGTCGTCGTACATCCCTGTATCCAATATCGACATTAAAGCGAAACGGGCATGAGCACATAGATAAAATCGGGGCCGCCCTTCAGAACAGCCGGCGTGTTGGACGCCCGGAACTCAAGAACAACCTGATCCACCGCCAGAACCTTTAACGGGTCGATCAAATAATCGGGATTAAACGCTATCTGAAGCGGCTCGCCTTCGAGTTCAACCGGCAGTTCCACTGCGGCTTCGCCTTCTTCGGGAGAGTGTGCTTCTATAATCATGCGACTCTTTTCCAGCTGAACCTTTACGCCGCGCGATTCGCGGGAGACGAGCAGGGCAGCCCTTCGAAGTGCCGAGAGCAACATCAACCGATCCACTTTCATCTTTGTGGTCGATTCTTTGGGAATTACCGCATCGTAACTTGGATATCGGCCTTCGATAACCGAGGAAATCAAAAGAGCATTCGGGACTTCAAATGCCACCTGACTCTCCATGATGCGCACCTTTACTGCAGTGTCTTCGCTGGCTGACAGACGCCCAAGCATGCTCATAGCCCGTACAGGAACGATCGAGCTGATCGGCTCGGACTCCTTGGCATGTAGCGTTGCTGAGGCTTTCGCCAATCGCCGCCCATCTGTACCAACCATGGTCAGCTTATTCCCTGCAATCTCTAGCAGCAAACCATTGATCGCATAGCGAGTAGTTTCTTTGGCAGCTGCGTATATCGTTTGCGCAGATACGCGATTCAATTCGCCCGCGCTGATCGTAACCTCTTTGCCTTCTTCCTTTGGGGCAACGGGCGGAAATTCGCTGGGATCAAATGTATATAGTTTGAACTTGCTGCCTGCAACGCTGACTTCAAGATTGTCCTGCTCGGTGGACAGCGTAACCGTTTTATCGGTCACTTCATGAACGATCGCACTGAGTTTGGCTGCATTGGCGACACTCTGGCCGGGCTCAGCCACTTCGACTTCCTTGAGTTCGCATTTTATGCCCAGTTCAAGATCGGTTGCCAGAAGTGTCAGCGAACTGTTTTGACCATCTTGTGCCTGTAGGCGAAGACATTGAAGTATGGGGCGAGGACTGCGTGCTACTGCTACGCCGTTGACCAATCCAAGCGCCTCTGCCAGACGTGCACGATTACACATGACTTTCATGTTTGCTACCTCTTGCTCGAAACAGGCTTTTCTGCCATTTACTTACAGATTTTCCCTCGTTGTAATTCTAATGAATATTTTAGTTTAAACAAGTAGTATCTGTCTTCTTATGCAGAAGATTTTTGTGAGTAATTAATCGATAGGAATTTATTTCATTGAATGGAAGAAGCTTATGAAAAATATATGCCAACAGCAAGAGATGTTGATAAGGTGAATCGATTTGTTGATTCTATTCCAGTGCCGACAAACGGGGCGGGATCGAAAATTATTCACAGGTTGCTGACAGATAGAAAAACAAGAAAAGCGGACAGATAATCACAAGGAAAGATGAGGGGGGGGCCCGCCGTATCTTTATCT
>CAYMXC010000226.1:0-5335 GCA_964394135.1 uncultured Phycisphaerae bacterium | reverse complement strand
GGTTTCTTTTCGGATTCATCTGGACGTTATCCGAGGAACGTTTTTTGATTTCCAGCCAGACGCGAATCATTCTTCTGGTGGGGTTCATGGGGGCCTTCACCACGTTTTCGACCTTTGCGTTCGAGACCGTGCAGATGCTGCGGGACTCGCAGTGGTTACTGGCTGTCGGTAATATCGCCGCGCAGAATCTGATCGGTCTTTTACTTCTCGTGGCGGGGATTAAAATCGGGCGAATGATATAGGAGAAAACATGATGCAGCTGCCATCGGAATCGGAACTGTTGCGGATATTTGTCGGTGAAAGTGACAAGCATCAGGGCCGACCGCTGTATGAAGTGATTGTTGGCGAGGCACGGAAGCGCGGGATGGCTGGGGCGACCGTGGTCAGAGGTGTCCTGGGTTTTGGTGCCAACTCGCGAATTCATACCGCCAAGATTCTTCGTTTGTCCGAAGACCTGCCGATGATCATTGAGATTGTCGATACGCCGGCGCGAATCGCAGAGTTTCTGCCATTTCTGGACGGCGTGATTCAGGAAGGGCTTGTCACGCTGGAAAAGGTCCGGATCGTTGCCTATCGGCATCAGCCGCCGCAGTCGCAAGGATCGTAGCGAAGCAGAGGAAAGAGCTCAAGGCTCGGTTAATGAATGACTGTTGTTGAGCAGCCGAGTGATTTCCTGCTGGAGCTGGTCGATACGGACGGGTTTGTCGAGAATGAGATCGGCCTTGATCCAGTTTCGTTCCTCGGCAGTGGTGGCGTTGAAATTGAGGCCGAAAGTCCGTTTAACGCACGTGACGATAATGATAGGAATGGCAGGATCGATTTTTTTTATGTGGTAGCAGAGGGTGAAGCCCGCGTCGGCTTCCTCCATCATAAGATCGACCACGGCAAGATCGGGCTTTTCATGATCCAGAAGTTCCATGGCGGCGTGAAGTCCTTCGGCGGTAATGACATTGAAGCCCAGGGCCTGAAGCTGGATTTGAGTCTGCATCAGGTAGTCGAAATCATCATCAACGACGAGAATATTTTTCGCCATATTTTCCTCGTCTGTAACAATAGAAGAAAGACAGCCACCAGGCACGACACCCGCGCAGAAGTGCCGTGCCTCGCTGCCTGTGATCAATTATATTCCCACCGCTATACTTTCGTCCTGGGTATATATTTGGTATGGAGCAGATGATGCGATCTTTCACCCAGGGGGTTTCCGAGGAATTCTTCGTATATTTGTTTGATTTCGGGATTTTCGTGTGATTTTCGGATTTGCTTGCCTTCATCCTCCCGGTAAATGGCGGCGATGCGTGCCCTTCGTGTCTCGTCGGTAGTGAGCCGGGGCTGGCCTCCGCCGCCGATGCATCCACCGGGACAGGTCATGATTTCGATAAAATGATACTGGCCCTGACCGGAGCGAATTCGTTCGATGATTGAGCGGGCGTTGCCCAGGCCGTGAGCGACGGCGACATTTACAGTCACGCCTTCAAGGAAAGACCATTGTGGCGTAGCGCCTGTGATCTGGATTGACGCTTCCTTGACGCCCTCGAGTCCGACGATGGGTGTAACGTGAAGATTTTCGAACGGCAGGGCATGACCGGTGACGATTTCATAGGCGGTGCGAAGTGCCGCCTCCATCACACCGCCGGTGTTGGCGAAGATATCGGCTGCTCCAGACGACAAGCCCAGCGGCGCATCCATTTTCCCGTCAGACAGTTGGGTAAACTCAATACCGGCCTGTTTGATCATGCGACCAAGTTCACGGGTGGTGAGAACGATATCAACATCGCGAACGCCGCTGGAATTCATCTCCGGCCTCTGGCATTCGAATTTTTTCGCGGTACAGGGCATGATGGAGACGACAAAAATGTCTTCGGGCTTTTTATTGAGTTTTTTCGCATAATAGGTTTTGGCGACGGCCCCGAACATCTGCTGGGGTGATTTGCATGTGGACAGGTTTGGCAGCATGTCGGGGTAGAAATGTTCGATGTATTTGATCCAGCCAGGCGAGCAGGAAGTGAACATGGGCAGGGCGACAGGAGATTTTTCGACCAGAGCCTTTTTGAGGCGGGTCAGTAATTCCGTTCCTTCCTCCATGATGGTCAGGTCGGCTGTGAAGTTGGTATCGAAGACGGCATCGAAGCCGAGCAGTCGCAGGGCGGAAACCATTTTCCCGGTGACGAGAGTTCCGGGCGGATAGCCGAAGCACTCCCCGAGTGCAGCGCGGATGGCCGGGGCGGTCTGAACGACGACATGTTTGTCAGGGTTGTCGAGAGCGGCCCAAACTTTCTGAATTTCGTCTTTTTCATTGATGGCGCCGACAGGACAGACGGCGCCGCATTGACCGCACTGAACGCAAACGACGTCACTTAGGTCGTGCTCGAAGGCGGGGCCGATAGTGGTATCAAAGCCGCGGTTCTGTGGAAAAATCGCCCCGACACCCTGTGTCTGTGAACAGACCGTGACGCAGCGACGGCAGAGGATGCACTTGCCGGTGTTGCGGACAAGAGCGGGAGTACTGGCGTCGATGGCAGTGTGCATCTTTTCCCCGCTGTAGGAGACCTGTTTGATGCCGAGTTCACGGGCAATGGCCTGAAGTTCGCAATCGTCGTTTCGATCGCAGGTGGGGCAGTCGCCGTCGTGCGCTGAAAGGAGCAGTTCGACAACGAGCCGCCGGCCGTCGCGGACACGTTTGGAATTGGTGTGCACCTTCATGTTGTCGGCACAGGGCATGACGCAGGCGGCCTCGAGTGTTTTGCATTTTTCGATCTCGACGAGACAAACCCGGCAAGCCCCGATGGCCTGGACGTTCTCAAGATAGCAGAGTGTGGGGATTCGAACGCCGATTTTTTTAGCGGCTTCCAGAATGGTGGTTCCTTCGGGCACTTCCACCGGTATATTGTTGATGGTGAGTTTCGGCATTGTAGTAGGTCTCCTCTGAAATCGAATTTTCCGATTTTCAAAAAGTCATAATTTCAAATTAACTTTCATTAACCTTCAGAACTTTGCCTCTGACCGGCAGCAACACCGGAATCAATCGTCGTCCTGTACCGGCTGTTCGCGATAATCGCAGCGTAGGCATCGCTTGGCCTCACGGACGGCAACGCCTTCGCTCCAGGGAAGTTCGACTTCGGCAAAATTGGTCCGCCGTTTGGCCACAGGCAAAAGTCGCAGGGCGGCACGCGGATATTTCACCGGATCGGCCTCCGGATCGAAAAACGTGTCTTTTTTCTTTTCCTTTCGCCAGAAGGCGTGCATCTGGCCGGTAAGGAACTCGTCGATAGCGACTGCGGCCCGTTCACCCGATCCAACCGCTTCGGCTACGGATGCCGGCCCGGTAACGGCGTCTCCACCGGCGAAAATCCAGCTTTCTGAAGTTCGGCCGGTGGCGGGGTGTGCGTCGATGAACTGACGACGGTTGAGCTTGAGTTCGGTGCCGTCGAGAATTTCCTTCGTATCGAGAGTTTGTCCAATGGCCGCTATAACCTGATTGGCGGGCAGGACAAGATCGCCTTCGCCGCTTTCCTTGGGGCTTCGCCGGCCGGTACGATCGAATTCACCGAGAAGCATTTTTCGACATTTGACGCCCGTGACGCGATTGTTCTCGGCGACGATTTCGATTGGAGCGGTAAGGACGAGTATCTTGACGCCCTCATGCTCAGCCTCGGCCACCTCCTCAGCATAGGCGGGCATCTCGGCGCGGGTCCGACGGTAAACAACGGAGACGCTTTTGGCTCCGAGGCGAATGGCGGTGCGGGCGGCGTCGATGGCAGCGTTTCCACCTCCGATGACTACGACGCTTTCGCCCACCCAGACCGACCCGCGGATGTTGTAATCGCGGAGGAATCGAATGGCGTCGGTGACGCCTTCCGTGTCTTCGCCGGGAATATGCAGACTGGCGCCTTTGGGCGCACCGACGGCGATGAAGACGGCTTCGGTGCCTTCATCTTTGAGGCTCTGGAGGGTGAAATCGGTGCCCAACCGCATATTGGTTTCGATATCGACCCCCATGCGTTCGATCATACGCACTTCACGGGCGAGTTCCTCACGCGGCAGCCGATAGGCGGGAATGGTCTGTACGAGCATGCCGCCCGGACGCACCTCAGCCTCATATACCTTGGGCTTGTAACCAAGTCGGGCCAGGAAATAGGCACAGGAAAGACCAGCTGGGCCGGCTCCGACGATTGCGATTTTTCGTTTTGCGTTTTCCTCGTTTTCCCGAACCTCCGGCAGCTGGATGGTTACTTCCTGCTCGACCATGAATCGTTTCAGGCCGCGGATGCAAACAGGCTCATCGAGCGTTCGCCGCCGGCATTTATCCTCGCAGGTATGGAAGCAGACGCGGGCGCATACGCTGGCGAACGGATTTCGCTCGCGGTGAAGCTTCAGCGCCTCGGCGTATCGTTTTTCACCGATATAGGAAATATAGCCCGGAATATCGACACCAGCCGGACAAGCGTTCTGGCAGGGCGATCGAACCAGGCTCGGGCAGACGCCTGCAGGGCATCGTTTTTCGCGTATATGCATATCGTATTCGTGGCGGAAATGCCGTATGGTTGACAGAACGGGATTGGCGGCGGTTCGGCCCAGGCCGCACAGCGCGGTGTCTTTGATACGATTGCCCAGTTCGATCAATTTTTCAATATCGCCTTCTTCGCCCTTGCCTTCGCAGATGCGATTGATGATTTCGAGCATGCGTTTGCTTCCGATTCGGCACGGTGGACACTTTCCGCAGGATTCGTCCTGGACGAAATCGAGGAAGAATCTTGCCATATCGACCATGCAGGTGTCTTCGTCCATAACGATCAGACCGCCGGAACCCATGATGGCGCCGAGATCGGTAAGAGCTTCATAATCGACGGGAACGTTGAGATGTTCCTTGGGAATGCAGCCGCCGGAAGGCCCACCGATCTGGGCGGCCTTGAATTTCTTACCGCCAGGAATGCCACCGCCGATGTCATAAATGATTTCTCCAAGCGGCGTACCGACTGGAATTTCGACCAGGCCGGTATTATTGACGGCGCCGGCTAGTGCGAAGACCTTTGTGCCTTTGGATTTTTCGGTACCGAAAGCTGCATACCATTCGGGTCCGTTGAGAATGATGGCTGGAATATTTGCATAGGTCTCGACGTTGTTGAGGAGACTCGGCATGCCCCATAAGCCTTTATTGGCGGGGAACGGCGGCCGCGGACGCGGTTCCCCGCGATTGCCTTCGATGGAATTCATCAGCGCCGTTTCTTCGCCGCAGATGAATGCGCCCGAGCCCATGCGGATTTCAAGGTCGAAATTGAAACCTGTGCCGAGTATGTTTTTGCCGAGAAGACCATATTCCCGTGCCTGTTCGATGGCG
>CAYMXC010000225.1:0-5390 GCA_964394135.1 uncultured Phycisphaerae bacterium | reverse complement strand
TCGGACATATTTAAAATTCTTCAATTTGTCAAGGGTAGTTTAAATCTGGACGATGAACAAGATAACAAACCTGAGACTGGTTTGAAAAAGGCGATATTATTTGATTATGCGATCCCGGGAGGGTGAGAGATTGTCGCAAGACACTCTGGTATTATTGATTGATCCTGAAACCGATCTGCGTGCCGTGATTGCCTCAAGGCTCGCTACGGAAGGTATCGGCTGTTTGCAGGTCGATTCTCTTGTTGAGGCATGGTCTATTCTAGAGCGGGAAACCATTCAGGCTGTCGTTTCTGAAATGATTTTACCGGACGGTTCAGGCCTGGAGTTGATCAAGAGACTGGCCGATCGAAAAAAAGAAATTCCCATCATTTACCTCACCGCTTATGGCGGAGTGGAGTGGGCCAAAAAAGCTATACGCAGCGGGGCATACGATTATTATGACAAGCCCACGGATATGATCAAATTTTGCGCTCTCGTTCGCAAGGCCGTCCGATCTTCTGCCAATTATGCAGGTGTTGAAAGGCGACGTTTTATCGGATGTACCGTTGAGCGGGTCGATCCGGCTTCCCGTGATGAATTGACCGGATTGGCTTCACACCGTTTTATACTGGAAAAGTTGCCCGTACTCCATACACAATGTCGCAACCAGGGCATTCCGCTGACGCTGTGTCTCATCGATATTGATGAATTTCGAAAATTCAATAATCAGCAGGGTTTCAATGTCGGCGATCAGCTCCTGGTGGAGGTTGGCCGGCGATTACGCCGCATTGTCCGGGCCAACGATATTGTCGGCCGATACGGTGGGGATGAATTTCTCCTGGTTCTGCCCGGCGCCGACCAGAAGGCGGTCGCAGTATTGGCGGAGCGGATCAAAACCAATTTCCTCGAAGAAAAGTGGCAAATGGTCAGCGACCATCTTCAACTGCCGCTTTGCATCGGTATTACCGAGGTTGATAATGAGGAAAATGCCGACAGCCTGGAATTTCTCGATCGTACCATCGAGGCGGTGTATCATGCCAAACTGCAAGGCCCCGGTGCGGTCGTGGTCTGGAAACCCCAGCTCACTCAGGAGCGTCTGTTTAATGTCGATCTGGATCAGGACCAGAGTTCTGATGCGAAACCTGATTACGAATCCATCAATATAATGATGTGGCGGTTTCGTGAGCTCAATCGACGACTTTCCAGCGTTACTCTCGAATCTCTTCGGCTTCTTGTCGCCGCCGTCGAGGCACGCGACCCGTATACCAAACATCACAGCGTCCGTGTCGCCGGCTTTGCCCGCTATTTGGCAGAAGAACTCGATTTGCCCGAGCGGCAGGTGCGAGTGGTTCACTCCGCTGCGCTGCTGCACGATATTGGTAAAATCGGTATTCCAGATGCAGTCCTGACCAAACCGTCCCGTCTGACTCCACAGGAGACGGAATTGATCCGCCAGCATCCGACGATTGCAGCCAATATCCTTGAACAGACTCGTTTTTTTGCCGTTGAACTGCCCATGGTCAAACACCATCACGAGTGGTTCAACGGTAATGGTTATCCTGACGGCATTCGAGGTCAGGACATTCCCCTCGGCAGCAGGATTATTCATGTTGCCGATGCCGTCGAAGCCATGCTGGCGCGGCGAAGTTACAAAAACGCATGCGAAATTGATTATACCATTCGCCAGCTTCGTGAAGGCTCCGAGCGTCAATTTGATCCCATCATCGCCAATCTGGCAATTCGTCTGATCCAGGACGGCGCGCTTGAACGCCTCTGGAAAAAAAGGGAATCCGCCGATCAGGAGCTCAATCTGAATTTTTCGCGCGTATGATTGCGGTTCCGCCGCTGCTGCCGACGGTTGCGTTTTATGCCACTCCGGTCTGATTTGCAGTAGCAATATGCCTGGATATTTTTCCACACAATCAATCGATTGCTCCGGTCCTGCAGGGAAAGAGGATTTCCAGTGACCGGAATCTGCTATAGTTCGAGTCATGTCGAAATATCGGAACATTCTTTTATCGGTCTTGTTCGATCCGATTTCTTTTTGTTCTTTCTTTGGTTTCTGCTGTACTCTTGGGCTGATAAAACCCTGCGGCAAAGCAGCAAAATCCCGTTTATCTGTACTGCTGAGTCTTTTTTTGCTCCTGGCAGGGCTTATCGTTTTGAAATTATTTTTGTCTTGCAGCGATTCCAATTAAAGAGAAAAGCGTCAAATCCGATTATCAACACAGGCAAGTGAGTAGCTAGTGCTGGACGGGCTACTTGAAAGGTAAATACGATTATTAAAAAGGTTCTTAAGCAAGAGAAAAAGAATTTCGTCCGGTCAATTTAGGGAGGTCAAAACCACATGAGTAGAATTAACACGAACGTTACAAGCATGATTGCATCCCGAGTCCTCAACACCCAGCGCAACAGTATGAACAAATCGTTGGAGCGGTTGAGCACCGGTTTGCGAATCAACAGCGGTGCGGACGACCCGGCCGGTTTGATCGCGTCGGAAGTCCTCCGTGGCCAGCAGACATCCATCAACGCCGCCATCACCAACGGCCAGCGGGCTTCGATGGTGATTTCAACGGCCGAAGGTGCTCTCAACGAAGTTTCTGGCCTTTTGGCTCAGTTGGAAGATGCGGTCAGTACTGCTGCCAACAAAGCCGGTCAGAGCGACGATGAAATCGCCGCCAAGCAGTTACAGGTCGATTCGATTCTCGATACGATCAATCGTATTGCCAACAGTACTGAATTTGAAGGCGTCAAACTGCTTAACGGCAGCTTGGATTATACTACCAGTGGTACTGCAAAGACCAGTGCATTTAACAACATAACGGTCAAGTCAGCCAACCTGGTCGAAGGCGCTGCCAAGACAGTTACAGTCAATGTAGTCGCCAGTGCTCAGCAGGCCAAGCTGGTCGGTTCTTCGGCGGCTCTGAATGGAACCGCAACCATCCAGGTTACCGGTGTCTATGGAACGCAGGTCTTCAGTTTTGCCAGTGGCGCTACGATGACTGAAATTCAGAATGCAGTCAAGGCAGCCAAGGATCTGACCGGTGTTTCCGCGACGTTGAGCGGCGGCAAGATTAAATTTATCAGTACCGACTATGGAACCGATGCCTTTGTGTCCGTTACACGGATCGATTCCGGCGGTGCAACGAATTTCTACGGCACAGGAAGCGCCAAGGGCGTTAATGCCAATGTTACGATTAACGGCCAGGCGGCAACTGCCAACGGTCTGACAGCTTCAATCAATACCTCCGATCTGGCGATCGAAGTAGCACTGAATACCACACGTGGAACGAAGACCGGTTCGACAAGTTTCACCATTACCGGTGGAGGCGCTACGTTCTCTCTGGCTGCCGACGTCCTGACCGGAAAAGCCAGTATTGGTATCCAGTCTGTAACAACGGGTTCTTTGGGAAGCGTAACGAGTAAACTCAGTTCGCTCGCCGAAGGTCAGACTAACAACCTCTCCAGCAACAATCTGGGCGTGGCACAGCGAACGGTGAAAGATGCCATCAAACAGGTTGCCTCTTTGCGTGGACGACTCGGTGCGTTCCAGAAGCTGACCATCGACAGTACGGTCAACAGTATGAACGTGGCTCTGGAAAATACCGCAGCGGCCGAATCGGCGATTCGCGACGCAGACTTCGCGACCGAAACGTCGAACATGACCAGATCACAAATCCTGGTCCAGGCGGCCACAACCGTGCTGCAACAGGCCAACCAAGCCCCGCAGAACGTTCTGACTCTGCTGCAATAAGGCGACTCATCAGTTCAAATCAAAAAAGGCGAGGATGTTTTCATCCTCGCCTTTTTCCATGCGCTTATATTATGAAGCCGCAGTCGCAAATCTGAATTCTGCAATCTTATCGTCCCAGATAATTTGCGATACCTGATGCAATCGATTCCGCTATCCGTTCCTGGTATCCCGGATCGTTCAACCGACGCGCGTTTGATGAATTCGACAGAAATCCGCATTCTATCAGTAGGCATGGCCTGGAATTTGTTTTCAAAACTCGATATCCCGCCTGTTTGATTCCGCGGCAGGTAAATCCAGCCGATTCGACCGCTCCGTAGATTGATTGCGCCGCTCGTTCGCTTCGCGCCGATGGAGATCGTGATGTGTATATCGTTATTCCCGACGCGCTGCGATTAGGCGAAGCGTCGACATGAATTGAAACAAACAGATCGCAGTTATGTCGCTCTGCAATAGCCACGCGCCCGTCCAGCGAAATAAACCAGTCGCCCGTTCGTGTTTGCACGACGTTTACACCCCTTTGCCGAAGCAAGCGAGTAACATGATTGGCAATCGCCAGAACAATCGTTTTTTCCGGATATGCCGAAGCGCTGCATCCTCGCGTTCCGGGATCTTCCCCCCCGTGACCGGGATCGATTACCACCGTGCCGCTGGCATAGCGAGGCATGGGAGCAGGGCGAACGGGCATGGGTACGACGACAGGAGGTTCAGTAGGAGCGGGTTTTGCCTGGGGGGGTCTGGCTCCGGTTCGAAGCAGCGGATTGGGCAACTGACCAAGGACTTGCTGGCCTCGCGGGCCGCATCCGATCAAAACCAACAGCATCAAACCCGGCAGGACGTATCGTAATGTCCTTACAGCCGCTCTCTTTCCCGACAACCATCCCAGGTTATGCTCTGTCGGCAAGCCCTTCAAACATTGAGGTTTACGCATGCGCTCCGCTGCCATTCCAATTCAAATTTTCATACCAATTTCCGTTTGCGTTTGTCGAATACATAGCGAGCAGACATCCTGTTTGCAGCAAACTCCGACTGGTATTATTACTGTCTTTTAAGCCGCTTACACTATATTTTCCCTATTATCGGATCATCGACCTGTAAAACTAAAACCTTCCAGGGAATGTCTTTTTCGATAAAACCACTTTGACGGCGTTATTTGTCGGCTCGTGTGGCGGCAATATAGTTCATCGCCATTTCATCGTGTTTCAAAACCACTTCAGATGCCATAATAAGCGGCACTGTGCCTTCAGAACATGGATCAATAATAGCCGCGTCCAGCCCGGCTCCCATTGCCAGAATCAAATAGGCCTGATTGATCCATTTTCGTTCCGGCAATCCATGGCTGGCGTTGCTGATTCCGCCGCTGACATGGATTTCAGGCCAGCGCTTGCGAATCTGGCGAATCGATTCCAGCACATCCAGTCCGGCATTTGGTTCTGTGTAGACCGTCAAAAAGCACGGATCCACAAAAATCTCATCTTCGCGCTTGCCGGCGTCGATCAATTTTCCTACCAGTTCTTCCGCCATGCGCATTCGATCTTCCACGCCGGTCGGCACGCCGTTGTCGTTGACCAGCAGGGCGATTACCGAGCATTCATGATCACGCACGATCGAGAGCAGCTGCTCAAGACGTTTTTTTTCCAGTGAATGCTCGGTAATCGCC
>CAYMXC010000224.1:0-5483 GCA_964394135.1 uncultured Phycisphaerae bacterium | reverse complement strand
GGATCGAAAAATAAATAAAGGAAAAGATTTTGCGGCGTCTTTCTTTTACAATGATGTTACGTGGCTCATCCCAACTTGGCGGAAGTGTTTTTTCCCGTCGTCGTCTTGTGAGCGTTAAGACGCCGCGGGTGGATTCATCTCTTCGCGGTCCACGGCGGCCTCGGTCACACTGCCGGGCCGTTTTGTCCGGGCCGAATAAAACCATGTTCGCGTCGATTGGGCCGAATTCACACGGGCGCGATCACCGGCGGCGGGGTCGTTTCATGGGCGTAGGACCTGGACACGCACCGAGCCGAATAAAGGCAACTCGCGGTCACCGAATCGACGGAATATCCCGACCAGCGTCCCTGCCGGCGGTTTGGGACATTACAAGTATTCCGCCTTATGTCTATGGTAAACCCGGTCCCGGTTCATTCGTGGCCGAGGGAATATTCTTACGCGGCCTGATCGGTCTTGGCCGACCGTTGCTTTTTGATCCGAGCCCGGTTGGCCCTGGCCTGATGGTTTGTGGGTTCGCCGACGGTGTAGGGCTTCTGGTTCCGGTGCATGGCAAAGAGGATTTGGAGCAGCCGTCGGGCCATGGCGACATTGGCCTTGGCCTTCTTTCCGGTGGTTCGGATCAGCCGGTGTCGGATCTTTTCCTGTGTCCGGTCGGATCGGCACAGGACCATGGCCGCCTTGCCCAGGACCCAGCGAAGGGTTCGCGAGAGTTGATGCCAGTGACGTCCGAGCTTCCGCAGGCGAGCGGTCTCGGGATCGGCAATCCAGCCGAGCGGGCACTCGCCCCGGGCCAGCCGTTCGCCGACGTCCTTGGCGTCGTTAAAATCGTTCTTCCGCCGCTTGCCCCAGCGGTTGGCCAGTTCGGTGGCGTCGGCGATGCTGATAAGATCCACGACCGGGCCGTAGCGGTCGAGGAACCACTCGATAAAGCCGTCGACCTCCACCGCCATCCAGACCGGGCGGGGCAGCGATCGAAGAAACTTCTCGATCTGGTCCACGCACTTGGTGCTGGTCGTCAGGTGGCTAATCACGTTCTG
The DNA here is from genome assembly GCA_964394135.1 of uncultured Phycisphaerae bacterium. Lineage (GTDB taxonomy): Bacteria > Planctomycetota > Phycisphaerae > JAAYCJ01 > JAAYCJ01 > CAYMXC01. The sequence continues at coordinate 4,446 of CAYMXC010000224.1, read as the reverse complement.
ACGCGGATCGACGGCGACCAGAGTGACCGTGTGCTTGTGCAGATCGACCCCGACGAAGGCGACGAACTGTTCGAGCGTCCAGAGAGTGCCGTTCGAAGAAACATAGGAAACTGATTGAGTGAGTTGAGACATGAGACTAACCCCCATTAAAAAAAAAGGAACAAAGGTTATGAAACGTACCTATTATCGTACCGGGTTTCCACAACCCATACATGGTTTTACGCTGATTGAGTTACTGGTGGTCGTGACAATCATTGCAGTACTGATCGCGATATTGCTACCGGCGCTTTCGCAAGCACGGGAACGAGCCAAGGCGTCTCTGTGTCTGTCGAACCAACGGGAGATCGGCATCGCTATACAACAGTATGCCCACGACTATAACGATTATCTGCCGGGACTTTACGACCGCAGCCAGGCTAATTATTGGGATCGCTTATGGCATACGAACCTGCTACGCCACCATTATCTGCCGTCCAGCCTTCGTTCGTCCGCGGGGGAACCGGTCATCCAGGATGTTTTGCGATGTCCAAGTATCCTGCTGAAGTCGGAAAAGGAACTGGAGAGTCTCTATCCCGGCAATGGAATGTGGCTTTGGAAAATTCAGGTCTACGGGATGCGGGCTTTCGATTTAGGGCAGGGACCGTTTAATATTTATACGGAGACCTTTCCGGCCCGATCGCTTGGCCGGATCAGCAACCCTTCCGATTTTTTTGTCGTTGCGGATAGTTTTTGTATTCCCTATGGAATTCAGGGCTATTCGGTCGGCGGACTCTATTCGGGGGGGCCGGCAGGAAACGATGGGCGATGGCGGATTTGTTTGGCACACCAGAACCGGAAGAAAGCCAATGTCCTGATGGCGGACGGACATGCCGAGTCCAAAGGCGAAAATTATTTATGCAGTCAGCCGGTTTATCCCGATGCGGTCACTCCTGTAAACGGGGCCGGTCACTATTATTGCTGGTAACCTGACGGAAAGTAAAAGGCTTAAAAAAGTAATATTAGATAACACCGGAGTGTCTGGGTTATTAGTCCCAGCACAGGCGGGATAAGTTCATTTCATTTTTTCCGAACTTTGCATAAAAGGGCGCTGATAATGAATCGGTTGACATTGATGTTTTGCCTGTTGATCATTTCCTTGCTTGTTACCGTGGTCTCTGCCGACGAAATTATCAATCGCGGGCAGCCGGCAGCGGGGCCGGCTGATTATAATGGACAGTTATTGCCGGGCGGAGCGTTTACCGTGCAGTGCGGAGAAAATACTTTGTATTTTACCAGCCAATTCTCCGCTCCCGGCGGAAAACTTCATTCGTTCGGGGCCACACCTCCCGGCGGCGGTGAATGGACAGTTCAGCTCGCTGGAAATAGTATTATCGCTCAGTGTCCGGAGTATACGCTGGTTCGGACGGTGAACTTTACGTCCCGTCGGGCAAAAATCAGCGATGCGATTACCAATCATCAAACAAGTCCCCTTGGACTCTGGATTCAACACAAGGTGGACGTCAGTTTGCTTGAAAATCCGACGATACGGCTTGCGGGTAATCCCGATCCCGCCATCACGGAATATTATTCTATAGGTAATCCCAGCGTGCATATGGTTATCCCGCAGGGCGGCCTTGGTTTCATCGCGGACGATGATATCTTTCGCAATCAGGCGCATCTTTTTGTTCGCCAGGTGGGTGAAAACACCTTTGCGGGGATCGAGACAAGTTGGTTACAGTTGGCGGCCGGTGAAACCTGTACGCTGGAGTGGTCGGTCTATCCGGTGGCCGGTCCGGATTATTACGATTTCATCAATCTGGTTCGTGAGGATTGGGACGCCAATTACACCGTGCCGGGACCTTGGCGGTGGTGTTTCCATACGATCAAAGACATGTCCGTCGAGCAAATCCGCTCGCTTGTCAAACGCCAGAGGATTCGTTATTTCATTGCCGATGACTGGGTGGAATGGGAACCCAATCCGCAGGGATCGCAGCGCATCGGCTTTGGAACCGATGTCATGAGCAGTTACTGGGCCGATCGGCGGGCGTACTATCTGGAAAATATCCGCAAAATTCGCGAAGCCTGTCCGGATGTGAACATTCTGGCGTATTATAACACCATGCGTGAATCGGCGGATGACACACTTGATCGCTTTTCCGACAGTCTTTATCGTAATTTCGCCGGCAACTATGTCACGAAGGTGTTCTCGCCGACGACCAACCTCACCTATCTCATGATTCCGACGCTCAGCAACAGCTTCGGCCAGGCGATGCTGAATGTGGCTCAACAATATTTTGATGAACTGGAACTCGACGGCCTCTATTGGGATGAGATGGAAACAATCCAATTTGGAAACCTGCTGGTGACCTACAATACCTTCGATGGTCATAGCTGCCTGCTCGATCCTATAGCCTTTACAATTCAGCGCCAAGTCGGTATGGGGCCCCTGGCCAGTCGGTCGTTTCGCAATGAAGTAACACGCATTATTCAACAGACCAACGGCGGTATCCTGCTGGGCAACGGACCGACCGGCTCAAAAGATACCCTGCGTGACCGGGTCTATCGCATGATCGAAGTTCAGCACAACGATTATTACGCATTTGAGGGCAACCTTCAGACGCCGCTCGGCTATATGGGCTGGCGGGATACATGGGGCGATTTTCTGAGAACCCTTCGTATGGCGATGCTGCCGGCAGTTTGCCAGCGAACGGAATTGCCGCACGACATTTCGCCCTACATGTTCCCATTTACACCCATCGAACTTCACGCAGGGTATCTGCTGGGTCGGGAGCGTCTTATCACCATCCATAGCGGTAACTACGGTTGGCCCAAAGAACGCGTGCTGGTGCGGGTGCGGCATTTCGACAACAAGGGAAAACTGTCGCAAACCGACTTTCCCACTGCGATAAATTCCGAAGCCCGAACCAAGGTGACCCTTAAAGAAAACGAAGCTCTTGTTCTTGAGCGTCTGCCGATGAGTTTTGACCCCCGGGAAAAACATTCGGCGTGGACTGCTACCGTCCAAAAGGTTCATTACGACGAAAAAACGATTTCGCTGAATCTGAAAGCACCGCAAGGCGGTATATTGAAAATCAACGACGGGGATTTTGCTCTGCAGAAAGGCTCAGCGGTTATGGTGTGTGTTGGAAACGAATCTCATACTCTTGAGATAACGGATAATGCTTTGAATATCGATGTGCCCAGTAATTTCACCGGCGATATTCTGGTTAAACGAAATCAGGAAGGAAACTCAAACTGACCGGTTTTTAAAACAATGATACGAAAATACGTAAAAGAAATGCGGTCTAACCTGACGATAAGTGCTTTGGAAACAAGTGCTTGTCGGAGGATAAGCCGCATGATTACGATAGGCAGGATGCCACAAAAAGTCCAGAGTTTTTTTCTTACCGTGGAAGACCGCTTCACCCGGCCGTGTCCAAAACGTGTTCATGGTCGGTGACGTCAAACAGAGCATCTACCGCTTCCGCCTCGCCGAGCCGGAAATTTTTCAAAATCTCTACCTCGCCGCCGACCCGGCCGGAAAAACCGGCCTCGGCCAGATCGACCTGGCCGATAATTTCCGCTCCCGAGCCCAGGTCCTCGATGCCGTCAACGCCGTCTTTACCGCCATCCTCCGCGGCGGCCTGCTCGAACTCCAGTACGACGACCGGAGCCGACTGACCCCGGCCGAGGCGTTTCCGACAACGGCAGACGTCCAGACCACCGAACTCCACATCCTCGAACGCCGGATCAAAGCCAACGGCCAAGAGGCCGGCGAGGAAAACAAGTTCGCCAAGATGGAGGCCTCCGAACCCGCCAGTTGACCGTCGCTCACCCGCGGCCAGTTCGTCTACGATTTCGGCGACCTCGCCAAGCTGACCCCACTGCTCAAGTTCCATAAGTGTTCGAGGGTATTCTTCCATGCCTCGGCATACTACATCTCGTACTTACCTGAGTCAAGTAAATACCACTAATAAGAAAAATGCCGGAAATCGTCCCAACATTCGCGGTGAAAGGTCGAATCTTCGCGGATCAACCTGTCGGCAACCAACACAAACCAGGCGAGCAAACGGGTCATTTTGAAAATATCAGACCTTATCCATTTGCATAACATCATTCCAGCTTATGCATATGATTGCAATTTCTATACATATTAGTAGTGTGCCACCCCCTGTCAAGATAAAACCGAGAACGTTACATAACGAACACCCGCTTCGCCGAATGGCCCTGATCGCCTATTTACCTCCAAAAGCGCCTGAAAGGATTTTCTTTGCACGCCATTTGACTCTTCCTATTTTGTATTTTAAGTTAAAAGAGGAAAGATTGGTGGTCAAAGAGATCATCAAAGGCCGATAAAAAAATCCGGCATACCCGCACTGGTAAACTGGAAAATCGGCTGAAATTTTGAAATTTCCAAGTCACGCCCCCCCCACCCTGCCACGGCCAGCGCCCCTCCTGTTTCGCCAC
>CAYMXC010000223.1:0-5487 GCA_964394135.1 uncultured Phycisphaerae bacterium | reverse complement strand
AAATCTTTCATCGGCTATCTCCTGTAAATTAAATCGTAAAATTAACTATACTTGAGATAGCCGATTTTCACTAAATGCGCCACTATTTTTCGGTACACCCATGTCCTGCCGGATAACCTTTTTTCCATGGATTAGGGGCCGCATAATCGTTTGTAATGATAGGTCTGCGCTGGCGTATTGCCTCGCCCCATAAGCCCGTATCGTTTACGTTATAGATGTGGGGTTTCTCTGGAATGCGGCATTCTGCCATAGCTTCATGCGACCAGGAGTACATCGTCAGGATGCTTTCATCTTCATTTGTAAAGGCCAAGTATCCAATCGTGCTGCCGGTCAATTGGACTGCTTTTTCCAGGACATAATCAGTGAGCGTGGTTATCGCCGCATCGCTCATTTCATTTAATTCCAAAAGTGTTTCCAACCTGGATTCGTCCAGAAGTAAAGCGTTCTGCGTTCGCGTTCGTTCACGAATTTCCGAGAGGAGATTCTGATTGACCCGTGCTAGTTCAGCTGTTCGCTCCTGAACACGAAGTTCCAGGTCATCACGCATTTTTCGGAGTTCATCTTCCATCGTTTTCCGCTGCTCAATCTCATTCTGCAGATTCCTGTTGGTCAATTCCAGGGTTCGAGTACGGTCGGCAACCATTTCTTCAAGTGATGCGCGATGTTTTTCGAGTTCGTAATTCGTTTCCAGGAGCTTCAGCCGGGTGACTCCCATATCGCCAATCAGTACTGCGGTTTTGGTGAGAAAATTCAGGAACTGCATGATTTGTTCTTCGGAAAAAATCGGAACCTGCGAAAGTGCCTTAAGATAAGCGGACTCATCAAAGCCGAAATCAGCTGCCTGGCGGCGGAAAAAATCAATATCCGGGGGCTTGAAAAAGAATTGACCAATAAAAAGGTTCCCTACATGAACATCATTAATTACAATAGGTACCGCGACATCCACCATTCCGTTTTTACATTGATAGATATTATACTTCTGACCCATTTTCAATTGACTAGCCAGAACGGTATCGCTTTCTCTGCATCGTTCGGAAGTCACGGGGTGAATTCGATGATATTGGGTACAGATATCTTTCCATCCAGTGGCAATCAGGATGGTACCATTCAAGTCGAGCAGGGCGGATGCAATTCCGGTTATATTCGTAAAGCTCTCAAAAAGGCTGTTGAGTGCTTGTATATCTATAACCGCTTTTAAAGTGAAATTCATTATTGTCCCCGTATTTATTGACTCTCGTGGTTGAAGCCCATTTGTGTTTGCCAAGGTAATCGAACAAGTTCGTGATTCCCCCCTTGCAAAAACGGAGCACGGGCTGCCACATAAAGTCTAACTCCCAAGGGGGCCTTCCCGAATGGTGGAGTACCGGTCAGAGCCGGCTTTCCATTCCACCCATTAAAGATATTGTGATCGTATTAAGGTTGTCTGTCAAGGTCTGAGGTGAGAAGAGTCAGGAGGAGCGGCAGCTTGCAGGTGATGCTGAACAAGGAAGTCCACGATGCGTTTTTGGAGCATGTCGCGGACAAGGCGGAAACCCTCCAGCGGATCGTTTGCGCAGGGTATGGCGTGAGGATCGGGTATGGACCAGTGGATTCGTTGTCTGGCAGGCAAGACTGGGCAACTGCGGTCGGCGTGGTCACAAAGGGTAATGGCATAATCGAGATCGTTATCCAGCTCCTTCAGGCCTTTGCTCCACTGGCGGGAAATGTCGATGCCGATTTCCGCCATCACGCGGATGGCTTTTTCGGCCACTCCGATTGGGGTGAGTCCGGCGCTCTGGACGACGAGGTTAGGGGTTCCGAGAGCTTTGGCCAAACCTTCAGCCATCTGACTCCTCGCGGAATTCCCGCTGCACACAAAGGCGATTTTGATTATATGGCCGTTTGTCATAAACCGTTCTACGTTGTCGCAAGGCCGGTAATCGTTTTGTTAAACAATTCGTCCTGCATGTTGGGCAAAAATAACGCAAAAGTATATTCGTCCTGAAAGTTCGGGTCAAGGTTGAGTTCGACGACCTCGGGTGTATCAATAATCTTTCGAAACGCCGGCCAGATGTTTCGGTCGATCAATGCCAAAAAAGCGCCGGCCAGAGAGCCGTTACCGATCACGACATATCGATTGATGTCGATCTCCGGCAGCAGGCCGATCATGATGGCGTTTTCGATGTTGATGTAGCGGGCAAAACCGCCTGCCAAATAAACGGTTTGTAGATCTCCGATATTTTTCCCCAATCGATGAAGAAGTATACGAATTGCGGAAAAGACCGCTGCCTTGGCCTGCAAGATCGTTTCGATATCTTTTTCCGTTATGGTAATTTCGTGAAGTGCGTCTTCGGTTTCTTCTCGTTCAGCCACGACATATTGCATCATCGCGCTGGAACCTGCGACGCTCTTTAGCCGCCGGCATTGGGCAGCCAGGTCTCGATTGAACCGGCCGGCGCTGGTAATGAGTCCGGTCTTGAACGCCTGGGCGAGAAAATCGATCAGTCCCGAGCCGCAAATGCCGATTGGTTTGGATTGGCCGATGGTTTTGTAACGGCATTTTTTCCCACCCTCGGCAAGTGTAATGTGTTCGATCGCGCCGGTACCGGCCCGCATGCCGTAAGTAATCCGCAGCCCTTCGAAGGCTGGCCCTGCGGCGCAGGCGGTTACGAGTATTTTTTGTCCATCGGTGAGTGCGATTTCGCCGTTAGTGCCGACGTCTATCAGGAGTGTCAGATGCTTACTTTTCGTCAGTTGAGTGGTTTCGATGTCGCTTACGATATCACCCCCGACGTATGCGCTGATCGAGGGGACGATGTCCACCGGCGCATGGGGATAGATGGACAGGCCCAGTTCCGCGGCGCGAAAAGTTTTTGGGTCGCGGCAGGCCGGCTGAAAGGGAACGGTGCCGATAGGCGTCGGGTCGATTGCCAGAAACAGATGCCACATGACCGTATTGCCCGAAACGACCATGCGGAGGATTTTATGATTATCGATCTTGTGCCGTCGGCAGAGCATATGGATCAATGGATCGATCGTTTCGTTGATGATCAGTTGCTGCAATTGAATGCGGCCCTGCGGTGTGCTGGCAAGGACGATTCTGGCGGCTACGTCGTCTGCCTGCCGGATCTGCTGGTTGTAACAGGTGGCTGTATCGAGAATTTTACCCAGAGTCAAATCCACCAGTGAGACCGCAATCGTGGTCGTCCCGATATCGACAGCCAGACCGAAGGCATGAGGACTGGCACTATCTTTCATTGGTTCAACCGCCAGGAGTTCCCATTTGTCATTGATCCATGCAAGAGAAACGATGATGTGGTAGTTGCCCTCTTTAACCGCACCAGGCAAATCGCGAAGAGCACTGATGTTTGCATATGTAATTTCCAGATGATGCTTATTGCGAAGTTCTTCCGTGAGCAGTTCAAAATCGCTTCGGCTATGCCCCAGGGTTGGTTTGGGGAGTGTGATTTTAAACTGCCGGATGGTGGGATCGAATGTGGTATAATCCTTGAGGACGAAATCTGCCACCACTTGTTCGCCGGTTTCGACCAGCGATCGGCGTAGTACGGAAATGCGGAATGGGCCGCAGAGGATTTTGGTTTTGCACCCGTGAACGCGCAGCGGATGCTCCGGCTGAACGACGATTTCACGATCTTCATAGAGGAACGTTCCTTCCAGCAGGTCGATCGCACATCCGCCGCAGATACCTTTTCCAGCGCATCTGGTATTTAAAAGAAGGCCGGCCTGCCGAAATGCATCGGTTACATCCGTTGGCTCGGACAATCGAATATTTACCTTGCCATGCCGGAATTTAATTTCGCCTTGAATGTCCATTTTTATACATCTATCTTTCGTGTTTGATCGATGTTATGCCGACAACTTCTATTTTAGCGAATGAAAAGGTCTTAAGGCAACATGCAAATCGGGTATGTTTGAGTGAACGAGTCATCTGGCCGGACAAGGTGATGGTATTTTTAATTCAGATGAGTAAAATGAAGCCGGTAGGAAACAAGATTACACGGAAAGCGATCGAACATGAAAAAGATAGTTCACGTTTTATTGGTGGTTATGGTTTGTTTGTTTTCGTTTGGTTGCAGAATGCACAATGGGGCAAAAATTCCAAAAGAGCCTGTTGAAAAAGGAAGTGATCGATGCCAATTACCGCTTCCGGCGGATCAGCTCGGGTCGATTGGATCTGCGAAGCAGATCATAATCGTAAATACAAAGTATACGACTGATTTTCACGCGAAAGTCGATACATTCGAGTGGCAGGGCAGTCGATGGGAACATGTATTTGCATCGATTCCTGCAGTCATCGGTAAAAATGGCTTGGCGGAGCAGAAACGCGAAGGCGACGGCAAATCGCCGGCTGGTACATTTACACTGGGCACGATGTTTGGCAGTGCGAGTCGCCCGGAGGGGGTAAAATGGAAATATCGTCAGACGACGGAAAACGATTTCTGGGTGGATGATCCAAATTCACCATTGTACAACACCTGGCAGACCGGGCCTGCGAAGGGTCGATGGAACTCAGCGGAAACACTGAAGCGATCGGACGGGCAGTATAAATATGCTATCGTAATTAACTACAATGATCAGCGGATACCAGGACGGGGCAGTGCGATTTTTATGCATCTCTGGAGTGGGCCGGATCGTGGAACCGCAGGATGTACTGCGATGGCGGAGGCGGATTTGCTGAAGATCATGCGGTGGCTGGAACCGGGGAAAAAACCGGTGATCGTACAGACGACGGAAACCGCAGTTCGATAGTGCAAAAGTTTTCGAAATGGTGCAGGTGAGGAAAAATCCGGATGCGAAGGAAAAGCTGGCGATCCTGACTCAGGATTCGCAGTATGATCTAGCCTGTGCTTGCGGGACGAATAATCCTGCGGAACACCGGTACCGATCTGCGGAGGGAAAGTGGATTTATCCGGTCGTTCTGCCCAATGGCCGGCGGACGTATCTGTTAAAAACGCTCTTGTCCAATGTGTGCGTCAATAATTGCAAGTACTGTCCTCTGCGGTCGAATCAGGATCCGCGGCGGTGTACGCTGGAGATTGAGGAACTTGTAAAGGTATTTCTGGAGCATTACCGGGCGAGGAAGGTGTCGGGGCTGTTTTTGAGCAGTGGGGTCCTGGGCACGGCGGATCGAACGATGGAACGTATCAACGCCGTGGCGAGCATCCTCCGCAGGCGGGAACATTTTAAAGGGTTCATTCATTTGAAGATCATTCCGGGCGCTAGCAGTGCGGCGATCGAAGAAGCAGTTCGCCTGGCCAGCGCGGTGTCTTTGAATATAGAAACTGCGGGTGAAAAACATTTCCAGAAAATTTGCACAACGAAGAATTATCTCGATGACGTTATTGCCCCGCTAAAACTGATCAGCCGGCTGACAGAACATGGGACTCCGTTCAGCCATGTCGGACGGACGACCCAGTTTGTGGTGGGAGCATCAGACGAGACCGACCGGGAGATTGTTCGTTATGCGTGGGGATTGTATAAACGGCT
>CAYMXC010000222.1:0-5513 GCA_964394135.1 uncultured Phycisphaerae bacterium | reverse complement strand
CGGAAGGATAACATATAGTTAATGTTTACAAAGGACCCGATTAAAGATGGGAGTAATAGGTGCCAGAATTGGATTTGAAGAATAAGATTGTTGGCGAAGCCATTACATTCGACGATGTGAGCTTGATTCCGAATCGTTCCCGGATTGTGCCGTCACAGACGGATGTACGGACTCGCCTGACCCGCCAAATCACATTGAATATTCCTCTGGTTTCCGCACCGATGGACACGGTGACGGAATCGACTCTGGCGATCGCGCTGGCCCAGGAAGGCGGGATGGGGATTATACATAAAAATTTGAATATTCAGACCCAGACGCGAGAAGTGGACAAGGTTAAACGAAGCGAGAACGGGATCATAACCGATCCGGTGACGCTTTCGCCGACGGATTCGATTGCTCAGGCGCGGCAGGTGATGGACGAACATAATGTTTCCGGGATTCCGATCGTGGTCGACGGCAACAAACTGGTCGGGATTATTACGAAGCGTGATATGAAATTTCTTGACAGCCGGGATGATCGACCGATTCAGGAGATCATGACGAAGGAGAATCTTGTTACGGCGCCGCCGGATACGGGGCTGGACGAGGCAGAGAAGATATTACATCGCCAGAAGGTTGAAAAGCTTCTTCTGGTGGACAAGGAATTCCGGCTTCAGGGATTGATCACCATGCGGGATATCGACAAGTCTCGTCAATTTCCACAGTCGTGCAAGGACCAGCGAGGCCGGCTGCGAGTTGGAGCGGCGGTGGGGGTGCACGATTACGATCGCGTCGAGTCGCTGATCAAAGCGGGTGTTGACGTGATTGTTGTGGATACGGCTCACGGGCACACACAGAACGTGATCGATACAGTGAAAGCGATTCGCAAGCAATATGATATACAGCTTATTGCGGGGAACATCGCGACGGCTGAGGCTGCAAAGGATTTGATCGATGCTGGAGTTGATGCAGTGAAGGCGGGTATCGGGCCTGGCGCCATTTGCACGACGCGGGTGGTTAGCGGTTTTGGCGTTCCCCAGGTTACCGCTATCATGAACGTAGCATCTGTAGCGGATCCGGCGGGAATTCCTCTGATCGCGGACGGGGGGATTCGATATTCTGGTGATATCAGCAAGGCCCTTGCGGCCGGTGCCAATTGCGTCATGATCGGATCGCTTTTTGCGGGCCTGGATGAATCGCCCGGACAGATTATCATTTACAAGGGCCGGCGGTACAAGGAATATCGTGGAATGGGTTCGATGGGCGCGATGATGGCGGGTTCGGCAGACCGTTACGGGCAGACCAAGAGCGGCAAACTTGTGCCAGAAGGAGTCGAGGGGCGTGTCGCCTATCGCGGATCGCTCAGTGACTTTGTCTATCAGCTTGTGGGCGGTTTGCGAGCCGGGATGGGTTACTGCGGAACGCAGACCATCGATGAATTTCGTCACAAATCGCGTTTTGTCCGGGTTACCTCGGCCGGACGGGTTGAAAATCATCCCCACGATATTACGATAACCAAGGAATCGCCCAACTACAGTATTGAATACATGCAAGAGGGATAAAACGATGGGATCGGTAATGAAATTGTTATTGGTGCTTGGTTTGGCGGCGTTGGTGGCAGGATGTGAGGCGACGGCCGTTTCCGATCGAAATGAGCCTGGCTGGCAGACGACGCCGAGTTACGATAAGATCATGTCGGCCAAGGGGACGCCCAATCCGACCAAGCCCCGCAGCTGGCCTGCAACGAAGGCGGAATATGAACCGCCGGTGGTTACACACTTCGGCAGCTATTTCGACGATCCTTTTGTTTATTGCGGCGACGGTAATGATACATATGGTTGGACCTGGATGGATCCTGTTGCGGTTGTATATTCTCCAGCCCGGATGGTTGTGAACACGGTGGCTGTGCCTGTGAGCATGATCAAGGAACCTCCCGGCGTTCTACAGTGTACGAATCTGGATCAAGAGCTGGAATCATGTGGAACAACAACAAGGCCATGTGGAACAAAAGGGAAATGATTATAGTGGAAGGCTGATGGCTTTGTCGTCCACGTACAGGTCGATGAAAAATCTCGCCGGCTGTTACAGGCCGGCGACTGAATTTTAGAGGCTGAAAAAAATGCAAGAGACGATAGTTGTTTTGGATTTCGGTTCGCAATATTCGCAGTTGATTGCCCGGCGAATCCGGGAGAATCACGTTTTCAGCATGCTCCTGTCGCCGGAAACTCCGATTGAAAAGATCCGGGAGTATAATCCCAAGGGACTGATTCTTTCTGGCGGTCCGGCCAGTGTTTACGCACCTGGGGCGCCTCGCTGCGATTCACGAATTTTCGAATTGAATGTTCCAGTGCTCGGTATCTGTTACGGCATGCAGATCGGTGCCCAGCTGCTCGGGGCGAAGGTCGAAGCGGCCAGTGCCCGTGAATATGGGCGGACGCATCTGCAGGTTACGGATCACAACGATCTTTTGGCGCATGTTTCGGCTGAGACCACTGTCTGGATGAGTCATGGGGATATCGTCCGCAATCTGCCCGAAGAATTTGTGCCTCTGGCTCGAACCGCCAATTGTACTCATGCTGCCGCCTATTATAAAGCGAAACGATTTTACGGTGTACAGTTTCATCCTGAAGTGAGCCATACGCCCCTGGGCGGACAAATTCTGCGGAATTTTCTTTATGAAATTTGCAAATGCGAAGGCGATTGGCGGGTGGGGAGTCTCGTTGAACAATCGATAAAGGCGATTCGCAACCAGGTCGGCAGTTCCAAAGTTATATGCGGCCTGTCGGGCGGAGTCGATAGCTCTGTTGTTGCCGCACTGATTCATAAGGCAATCGGCGACCAGCTTACATGTATTTTCGTTGATAACGGTCTGCTCCGCAAAAATGAGGCCCAACTCGTCGAAGCCACTTTCAGAAATCATTTCCATATCAATTTGCGATGCGTCGATGCTTCCGAGCGTTTTCTAAAAGCTTTGCAAGGGGTGACCGATCCTTCGCAAAAGCGAAAGATCATTGGCCACGAGTTTATCGAGGTTTTCAAGCAGGAAGCCAAGAGTATTCCCGACGCCAAGTTTCTGGCTCAGGGAACACTTTATCCGGATGTTATTGAATCGGGATGCAGTGTAGGTGGAAAAGCAGCCAGCATCAAGCTTCACCATAATGTTGGTGGTCTGCCTGCGGAACTGGGATTTGAATTGATCGAACCGTTACGCGATTTGTTTAAAGATGAGGTTCGTGCCGTTGGCGAACACCTTGGTCTGCCGGAGGAAATTGTATGGCGACATCCATTTCCCGGTCCTGGGCTAGCGGTTCGGATTATTGGAGAGATTACACCGCAGCGGCTGGAGATTCTTCGCGAAGCCGACGATATTTTTATTGAAGAAATTCGCGCCGGCAATCTTTATCGATCGATATCCCAGGCTTTTGCCGTGCTGATTCCTGTTGGTACCGTCGGGGTCATGGGCGATGCCAAGACGTATGAATCGGTGATCGCTATTCGCGCGGTGGAGACGCATGATTTTATGACCGCGGACTGGGTACGACTGCCGCATGATCTGCTGGCTACTATTGCCAATCGCATCGTCAACGAAGTTCGGGGCGTCAACCGCGTTGTGTATGATATTTCCACCAAACCACCTGCGACAATCGAGTGGGAATAAAAAGCAGGCGGTTATCGCAAAAAATCAAAGAATAGAACAACCCTATGATATTTCCAGGGGCGGGGGTGCAATATCGACATGTTGAAAGCATAAATGAGTTGCTTTTTTCTTGCGTTATTGCGAACGAGAAATCCTGATTTTATAATAGATATTATTGTTTTGGATAAGGAACCGCAGTATGGGCAAATACTACCTTGGACTCGACATCGGGACTTCGGGCCTTAAGACGGTCATGATCGATGCGAATGGGGAGGTTGTCACGGCCAATACGCAGGATTATCCGATCTATCATCCCAGGCCACAATGGTCCGAGCAGGCACCTGAGGACTGGTGGCGGGCAACGATACGGGGGATCAAAACCGCTTTGGCGGACAGTAAAGTCGATCCTGCCGAGGTAGCGGGTATCGGCCTGTCGGGTCAAATGCACGGTTCGGTTTTTCTGGCAGACGGATTAAAACCCTTGCGCCGCGCTTTACTCTGGAACGATCAGCGAACGCAGGATCAATGTGTATATATCGAAAAAATGGCAGGTGGGCGAAAAAAGCTTATTGAAATGGTTGCCAATCCAGCCCTGACAGGTTATACCGCGCCGAAGATCATCTGGCTTCGCGACCACGAACCGAAAATTTTCAAAAAAGTCAAACATGTACTGTTGCCAAAGGACTATATCCGGTTGTGTCTCACAGGTGATTATGCCACCGAAGTGTCGGACGCGTCGGGTACGCTGCTTTTGGATGTACGCAATCGTGCGTGGCACCTGGGCCTGATCAAGAAGCTCGGTTTGAACCCTGCGTGGTTTCCGAAGTGTTATGAATCACCGGATATTACGGGTCGAATCAATTCATTTGCGTCGAAACTGACCGGAGTACCCGTGGGGGTGCCGGTAGTTGGCGGCGGTGGGGATCAGGCATGCGGAGCTGTCGGAAGCGGGGTCGTCAGCAATGGCATTGTTTCCGCTACAATTGGAACTTCCGGTGTCATGTTCGCGTACTCCGATAAACCTGTTTACGATCCTGAAGGTCGAATGCAGAGTTTTTGCCATGCTGTGCCGGGTAAATGGTGTGTTTTTGGCTGCATGCTGGCAGCCGGGGGATCGTTCCAATGGTTTCGCGATCAACTTTGCCGAAAGGAAATTGCCGAGGCCCGAAAGCTTGGCCTGGATCCATATCAACTTTTGATTGAGCGGGCGGCAAAGGCCCCTGCCGGTTGTGAAGGTTTGTTTTTCCTTCCATATCTGACTGGTGAGCGATGTCCATATCCGGACGCTGACGCCCGTGCCTGTTTTGTGGGGATTACTTCGCGCAGCGATCATTCCGCGATGGCGCGGTCGGTGCTTGAAGGTGTGACTCACGGCATGACCGACCAGATATTGATTTTACGCGAGATGGGCGTGGCGATAAGAGAGGTTCGTGCTTCCGGCGGCGGAGCCAACAGCAGGTTTTGGCGTCAACTTCAGGCTGATATGTACAACGCGCCTGTCGTGAGGGTCAATGTGACGCAGGGTGCGGCATTCGGGGCTGCGATTCTTGCTGCTGTTGGTACGGGGCAGTTCAAATCCGTACCGCAGGCCTGCGAAAAAGTCATCAAGCGTGTCGATAGTGTGAAGCCCGGTGCGAAAAATGTGAAGCTCTATCGCATTCATCATAAGATGTATCAGAAATTATACCTTGATTTGAAAGAGGATTTTTGCGCAATGGGTCGATTGGATTAATTTTGGAGGATGAAGATCATGTCGAAGAAGATCATATTCGTTGTGGCGGCGGTGATAGTTGCTTGGTTGGGGCCGGTTTTAATCGGTCAGGGCAAGCGAGCGGGCGGGTCCGCGGTCAAGGGTCAGCAGGTGATCTTGGAATTGCCCGCTGATCGCTTTTACCGT
>CAYMXC010000221.1:0-5523 GCA_964394135.1 uncultured Phycisphaerae bacterium | reverse complement strand
CGAACCGCGGGTCGTTAAGGAATTCCCGGACGGTTCACAGCATGTAATGGATATTAACGGCGTTATCGTACTGGCCAAACCGGGAGTGGTGTCTATTCCTCCGGAAATTCAGCATACACTTGTTGATCGTGCCTCCTGGGAAGAGCATTACAAATGGCGTTTTCAATTCACGCCGCAGCGCGTCTCCGGTTATTCGGTCCGAACCGACGATACCGAAAAGAAATTCGACCAGGGCGGACTTGATTTCCTGCTCGCTGATCGCCACGATTATCCTTACGGTCTTTTTTGCGGCAGTCTGTATGGCCAGATTCGCAATATACTTGGTGTGGAAGGTTCATGCTATCTGCTGGCGGATGATGAAAATCTTTTTGACGAGATCATCCATACTGTCGGCACATTGTGCTATCAAACCGTAAAATATGCACTGGAATCCGGGGCTAAATTCGATACCGGTCATTTCTGGGAGGATATCTGCTTTAAAAACGGACCACTGATTTCCCCATCGGTTTTCGATGCAAAGGTCGGCCCGTATTATCGACAGATCACCGATCTGCTGAGACGGTATAACATCGATATCGTTTCACTCGATTGCGACGGCATGATCGACGCGCTGATTCCCACATGGATCAATAATGGTGTGAATACGATGTTTCCGATCGAAGTCGGCACGTGGAATGCCAATATTAAACCCTGGCGTGAAAAATACGGCAGAGAACTTCGCGGAGTGGGCGGAATGAACAAAGTGGTCTTTGCCCGCGACCGAAAGGCCATCGATGCCGAAATCGAACGCTTGAAACCGCTGATCGATCTTGGCGGATTCATTCCCTGCCCGGACCATCGCATCGCTCCCGATGCCAAGTGGGATCTGGTTTTGTATTACACGGATCGCATGCGGAAAATATTCTAAATTTCCCGATGACTGCGTGGCGAATGAGTCGGAATCTTTCGTTATACGGCAGGGGGGGTGTAATGATCCGGTCCGCCGTAATGTTTCCAGCTGCGGTAGAGTTTGTACATAAACAAAAATGAAATGAATTGAAAAGTAAATGTCCAAAGATATCCGTAGCGGTAATTGGCCACGATAGTGCCATTATTTGTGAGCCAATCCATATACCAGCCGGCAGGGACACCGCCGATAATGACAGCGAGTGAGCATGCAATCTGGTTTGCTGAACCGAATTGTCCGTAACGTTCTTGAGGCGGGATCGATGCCCAGAAAGGAAGTTCGCTGGCTGCGATCAATGTCGTGATGGGAATGCCGATCAGAGTCATAATGACGTAAGAGATCTTGTCGTGTATGAAAAAGAAATTCAGCAGTGAAACAGGCAGTACCAATCCCATTGCCAGCAATACGACCCGTACCGGTTTGAAACGATCTGACAGCATGCCCATCGGAATCAGTAGTGCTGCCGAGATGAGGCTTGACCATGCATTGACTTTACCGATGAAGTCGAGAGAAATACCCAGGGCATCTCGAAAGAAAAATACGTAATATATGGTGCAAAGGCTGGAAAGATACCAAAAGGCGTTACGGGCGTTGAACAGCAGATAGTGCCGATGGGAAAAGCATTCTTTGGCGTACACTTTGCAGGAATTGACAAAACCCAACCGTTTGCCATGTACCGGCGGCGGATAATCACTTTCCTTCACAAGCAAACACATCAGCATAAAGCCGGTGAAATATACGATCGCGCAGCCGATGTAGATCGAGCGGGTATGACTGAGTGCGTGACCGTAGATGAACGTGTTGAACAGATAGCTGCAAAGGGTCGCCACCACGCGGAACAGTGCCATGAACCGGCCCATGAAGGCGTCCGGTACTACATCCACGAACAGATAATAATACACCGGTGTAAGGCAAAAGTGGAAGCACTGGAACATGACCAGCAGAACGGCGATCGTACCGATCATCACTGTAAGCGGTGAGAGTTTCAGCCACGAAACAAGGGCTGTTGCATGCAATGCTCGGCCGAAATCCGGAGCAAATGCCAGTAAAATGAGAAACAGTGTACACAGCGGAGCCGTTACAATCAGAATCGGAATTCGCCGTCCCCAGCGAGTCCGCAGATTATCGCTTTTGAAACTGATTAAGGGGTTCATTGTCAGATTGAACAGATATGTAGTGGTGATCAGCAGTACGCTCATGACCGTGTTGGACGCACCGATGGCCTTCAATTGCAGCGGCATGAGCGCGGGGATCACCATTTCCATCATCTGCAGGCAAAAATCTCCCAGCAGCAGATAGGCAAACAGCAGTTGTAATCCTAGCTTGGTGTAATAGAGCGTCCCTTTGGTATAACGGGGATCTTTGGCGGTCGTCGCGGCTGAGGGAGCCGACATTTCAGAAACGTTCTGGGCCGTCGAAGTATTCAATTCGATATCCGTTCTTGATATTGTCATTTTATAATCATCTCTGTCTCAACCGACTAATCCTATTTATTTTGAACGAAGATTATATTCGGGCCAGCCTTTGGCGTAGCCGTGATATCGGGTCAGGAAGTTTCGATACGCTTCCACAAAATCGCTGCTCGGGTCCGTGTAATAATCACCGACATCGTTGATTTTAAATCGATAGGGCGGGTCGATTTTGAAGGGCTCGATCTTCTTGTATCCCTTTACTCCTCGCAGTGCCGCTTCTTGGATCAATTTGCAGGACATCGCGGGCGTGAGGGTCTTGGCGTAGGTCGGCCCCAGAGCCTCCTTGGTCACCACGAATTCGCTGTCAGGAATTTGCCATTGCACCTCGCGTTTAACTGCGCTGTCGCCCGAAACAAGTACAACCGGAACATTTTTCGAGCCGCATTCGTTGATGAACATTCCCACTTCGCCGAACGCTTTTCCATTAACTTCTATAAGCGTATGCGGAGTTACGGCGCCGGGGGTTCCTGTCATCGCGTGGCCGCCGATGTATATACCCACGTCGATGTCTTCAAAAAACGGCAGCCAGGGAGCTTTAAAATATTCGCCGGTAATCAACTGAGCGCGTTCGGGCAGCTCCTCCACAAGCAGCGTATTTCCCTGGCCGTGAGAATCCCACACCACTACTTCATCGGCACCGGCATCGAAAGCGCCGTTGACGGCGGCTGAGACTTCCGCTGTGGCGATCTTCATCATTCGCCGCGTTCGTTCCAGAACGGTTGGAATGTTACGATCCTGTGTGTCGCGAATCACAAATCCTGAAATCCCTTCAAAATCGAATTGAATGTAAACCTTCATTTTATCTGGTTCTCCTCTTATGATTTTGGAAATAAGCTTACTCTGCCGCTTTTCCTTCACGATCCGCCATGAAATCAAACGACGTATCCGCCGTTGGTTCATGGGCAAAGGCCTGAATCTGTCGATCAAATTCCTGCAGTCGGGCGATTTTTGCTGGCAGCAGTTTCGCCAATCGCTCTGGCCGACCCTTCAAGTGTTCGATAAGCTGCGTCAATTCTTTCGGCGGTTGCTGGTTATAGATGACAATTCCGACCACCTCGCCGGGGTTTACCTCGCCAACCAATAGTTTACCATCCTTCAATGGCTCAAACGTGTTGATGCGGAAATTTTCATATCCGCTGCCGCGAAGCTCGAACGTTTTTGCGTCGGGCGATAATTTCAGCAAGTCACAATCAAATTTCACCGGGCATCGCACAGGCACAATCTTGTTCGGATCGACCGGACCATGTGCCAGAACTAAAAGTGCGTACTTTCCGGGAACCGAATACAGCGACCAGGCGATCTGATCGTTACCCACAACCGCCGCTGTTGTGGTCAGATAATTATAGAACGTCGCGTTTTGCACCGGAAATGCCCGCCAGATCTGCCACAGCGCCAGCACTTCCCGCCAGTGGGCCGGGTCCATCGTCGCGACAATGCTCGTGCCCATCACGCCCACGCCTACGTGCGGAGTCACACCCTCACGGACGCAGGACGCCACAGTATGATACGATCGGAAGGCATCGAATTTTCGTCGGTGCATCGTCCACAGTGTCGGAGCCTTGCCGCATCGCTGACAAACGGTGAACGGATCAAGCTCCTTTTGAGCCTCTCCCGTCAGACACGCATCGAAGGCTTCAATCATGTCCGATGCCACAAGGTATCCTCCGCCGTGGGCAATCATGATCGCATCGTTTCCGATATGCTTTCGAAGGCTTCGCAAAAGTCGCCAGTAATCGAAAAAGCCGAACAGTCCCGCCTCGTGGTCGTGTTCGGTGTAATTGCAATAAATCTCCGCCGGCCAGGCAAAATCCACATAAAGGCCATCGAATTTGTAGTCGTTGTAGATTTTCAAAATCTGGTCGTGCAGATAGTCAAATGCCGGTTTGCATCGCAGACAGAGTTCGTCGCAGTCGCAATCGAGATTGGGCCGATAGAAAACGACCTGGCACTTTTCACTTTGCGACCGCCACATGGGCCGATCGCCAGTTCGACATTTTTCAAGCGGTTTGTGCATCGGAGAATTATGGCTGACCAGATACGGATCAAGATAAAACAATATCTTCATGCCCAGCGCGTGTGACTTTTTGACTGTTCGAGCAAATTCTCCGGCATCCGCCGGTTCGTATGGATCGATGTATTGCGACCACTCATGCAGCACAAGAATACTGCAGCCGTATTCCCGCATCTCTTCGAGAGTATTATCGTCGGGATAATGCGGATACTGGCCATACCAGTGATAAATCCGCTGGCTGCGAACCTTATTGGGCCGAGGATCGAAGGTACTCAAAGTCACCGCCCATCGGTTGGTATAGCTATAACCTTTTTCCAGTACGATTTTTTCATCGGCGAACTGCCATCCGACAAAAGCTCGATCGGTATTGGTAAAAACCTTTTGGGGCGTAATTCCGCATAACGCCTTTTTCGGATACTCGAAAAGGAAATTTACTGCGGCGGTATCGGGACGGTCTTTCGTTCCAACGCTGACCTCCATGGCCCGATAGCTCCCTTCCCATTTGGGGTCCAGTTGTGTTCCCGTCGTTCGGAATTGATCAGCCAGGAATTTTTTCTGATCCAAAGGTATTCCAAGCTTCAGGTCTTTTGCAGTTGTCCGTTCAATGCAGGTCAGACAGGTCTGACAGATCACACAGCCGGCGGGAGTGATCGTATAAACTTCCTTGCCTGCAAAATTATCCGTCTGCCAGGACGATTCGACACTAATCATGTCCTCTTCATTACGGGTTACAATAGTCCCTGCTGCCTTGCCGGATCCGGGCAGCTGCCAGCCAAGCGATGCGTTTTGGGGCATGACACTCCGATCGATTCCCTGGTCCTTGACACTGGCGGAAACGATCCTGCCCGACGCCGAGTCAAATCGAACAGAAAAATGATCGCCGTTGATATCCAGAAAATGGTTATTCTTCGATACGGCAAGTGAATTCATTATGTGTGATTCCTTATAAATCTTCTTCGTCAAACGGCCAAAGAAAATACAACGCTTATCAAGCCTGTGATGTAATTCTATAGCTCCTTGATTCTGACTTTTCTACATCGGTCCGCCTGATATTCGTTTCGTCCGAAAGAACTATTTCCATCCCCAAGCCAATA
>CAYMXC010000220.1:0-5570 GCA_964394135.1 uncultured Phycisphaerae bacterium | reverse complement strand
CAGGCGATTCCAGATTATCGGATCAAATGTTTTTCTTCACTGCAGGCCATCGAGTCAGCTCTTTCAAACGAAATTTTCGATAAATGGCGTTCTTTCGGCTGGTCGCAGGAACATTTTGAAGAAAGCGGGACAAATTTCTGGGTTGGTCTGTTTGGCAATCGGTTGGCCAATCTCGGTGTATCGCGCAATGGAATCGCTATAGGAAGCTATTTTTTCCCACTTCAGCCGAACTGGGCGGTTTTGTCTCACTTTGTTACGCTTTCCGATTTTCGCGGACGGCATCTTTATTTGATAATGCTGAGGCACATTGTCCATACTTTGGCCGATGGCGGAACGGATAAATTTTTTATCGACTGCACTGACTGGAATCTTGCTTCGATTCGCGGAATCGAAAGGGCAGGATTTCGCCGGATCGGGATCGGCCGAGTTGAACGAAAGGGAAAAGTAGCGGGATTTCATCCGATATTCAATTTTCCGAAAATTAAATAAGGGAACAAACTATGGCCATCTACTCGAAGCGCGGTCTGATCGTTCGACTGGTGTTCCTCATGTTTGCCATGATTGAGTGGGTACTGCTCAAGATTGCCCGCCTGATGGGCCGAGGTCGCAATGAGGCGATCGTACTGTGTTATCACGGAATTTCGGCTGAGCAGCGAGATCGGTTTGCGTGGCAAATGTCTAAAATCGCGCGGCGAGCCGTGGATGTTCGTGACCTGACTTCATTTAAGCCTCAGGAGAATGGGCTGCCTGGGGTGTGCGTAACACTGGACGACGGATTTGCCAATCTGCTGGATAATGCGCTGCCTGCTATCAAGCAATGGAAAATTCCCGCCACTATTTTTGTAGTTTCAGAAAATGCCGGCGATCGACCGCGATGGTGGATGTCGCCTCATAATCCGGAAGCGGGGGAACGGCTAATTTCCACAGCAGAAATGTGTCAGTTGGTTCAAAATTATCCCTGCAGAATCGGGTCACATACGCGGACCCACCTCAATTTGACAACTCTGTCGCTTTCGGCTCTTCGGCGGGAACTTTCGGAGTCCAAGGCCGAGCTTGAACGTTTGCTGGCGGTTCCGGTGGAAGACCTGGCCTTGCCATATGGTCGCTATGACGCGCAGGTTCTTCGCGAGTCTTACGCCGCCGGTTATCGGCGAGTATTTACCCTTGAGCCGATTTCAGTTTCCGCGAATAACCCCACCCGCAAGATCGGACGATTCCGCATGTCGCCTGATGTATGGCGAATCGAATTTTTGTTAACGTGTGCCGGGGCATACTGCTGGCTGGAGTCCTGCCAGGCGTTTCTGACACGCGTTCGGTCTCCTGTTACTTCTTTAGAAAAGGAGGCATTGTCATCGACATGAACGCAGAAATCGAACCATTAACCATAAGCAGGTGGCGTGAGCTGGCCGGCGGGTTCAAGGATTATAATTATCGTCAGATTTGGGAATACGGAACCGCCTGTGCCTATCGGCTGGGTGCGGTCAGCGAGCACATTGCATTTACTTCGGAAGGCGAAGTCCTCGGTATGACGGACGTTCGGATTCGACGAACGCCCCTTTTCAACGCAGGGATTGCCTATGTAAATGGAGGCCCACTGGTCCGGCGGGATGATCCATCGGATTCGCTTCGTCTATGGGCCTGTCTGGAAGCTCTGATTGCCGAGTTTGTCTGGGATCGTAATCTCGTCCTTCGAATCAATGCTCCGATCGGAAGCTCGGAATGGAACGGCACGCAGGCGAAAATCTTCAGCGAAATCGGATTTCGACCGGCCCTTGCGTATCGTGCATATCGCACTTTCATACTGAATTTGGATCGATCTGAGGAGGAACTTCGCAAGGGATTTGTTCATTCCTGGCGGACCAATCTGAATCGTTCGGAAGAATCGGATATCACGCTGTCGATCGGAACCGGACTTTCGCTATTTGAAGAATTTTGTGATCTGTATCGTCAGCTTATTACACGCAAACAATTCACCGCAGACCTCGATGCTGTTTTTTATACTCGTCTTCAGCCGCAATTGACGGGGCGTGAACAATTCCAGGTTTTTATTGCTCGGATCGGGAACGAACCGATCGCCGGCTATGTTACCAGTTTTCTGGGCGATACGTGTACGGCTCTGCTTGCCGCCACCAGTCAGAAGGGTTTGGAACATCGCGCCGCATACAGACTTCAGTGGGCGATCATCCAGGAGGCCCGCCGCCGAAAATGCAGTTGGTATGATCTTGGTGGAATAGATCCGGAAAACAATCCTGGGGTGTACCGCTTCAAAAAAGGACTTGGCGGCCACGACGTGACCGCGCCAGGGCCATTTGAAATTCGTCCCGCCGGACTGAAACGCTATCTTGTCGCCGGCGGAGAGCGTCTCTATCGGCTATTGAAAACATCAACCGTTTTAAGCAGGTGAGCCTATGCCTTATCGAACAAAAAAAATACTGGCTGTTTCTTCCGGCGGTGGCCATTGGGTCCAACTTCGACGGCTGCTTCCCGCATTTGACGGCCATCGGGTGACATTTGTGACTATCAATCCGGTCTATCGGTCCGACGTGGCGCCGTGTCGATTCTACAGTGTCAACGACGCCACGCTCTGGAACAAATTCGGTTTGTTGAAAATGGCTTTGGCCATTTTCTGGATCGTCCTGTGGGAACGGCCTGACATATTGATCTCCACGGGTGCCGCCCCCGGATATTTTGCCATTCGGTTTGGGCGCATGTTCGGTGCCCGGACCATCTGGATCGACAGTATAGCGAATATCGAGCGACTTTCACTTTCCGGCCGACATGTCGGACCCTATGCGGACCTTTGGCTGACTCAATGGCCTCACCTGGCTTCGCCGGGAGGTCCAAAATATAAGGGAGGTGTCGTATGCTTTTCGTAACGGTGGGGGCACAAATGCCGTTTGATCGCATGATCCGAGCAGTTGATGCATGGGCGGAGAAAAAAACCGGCGTCGAGGTTTTTGCACAGATCGGGAAAACCGACCTGAGGCCCAAACACATCCGGTGGGTCGAATTTCTCGCGCCGCAGGAGTTTCGCTATTATTTTCAATCCGCCACCGCCATAGTGGCCCATGCCGGAATGGGCTCGATCATCACCGCGTTGGAATTAGGCAAGCCTCTGCTGGTCATGCCTCGGCGTGGGGATCTGGGTGAAACCCGCAACGACCATCAGGTGGCCACCGCCCGGCAATTTCTCGAACTCGGCTGCGTTGGCGTCGCCTTCGATGAAAGCGAAATGGGCGACAAACTTGACAAGCTCGATCAACTGACCGCCGGGCCGCTGATTGGTTCCCAGGCTTCGCCCGAATTACTGGCGGCGCTCCGGCAATTCATCAACCAGGAAACAACAGCCCATTCGGGATTCCTGGCATACCTGGCAGGCAAAATCTGGAAAAAGCCTTCCGTCCCACCTCTGAAACATGCCTGATCTTCGCCTAATAATTGACGACGTCAATCCTATAGCAGAAACGATATCTGACCGACTTCGACACGGAATTGTCTGCTTCGGGGGAGAGGACTGGTGGTACCACAATCGGGGTCACTGCGATATGCAGCTCATGCGGCAGTTCGCCCGTCTGGGGCCCGTTCTGTACATCAATTCCATTGTTATGCGAAAGCCCAATGTTCGTGAAGGGCGCATGTTTCTGCATCGATTGGTCCGCAAAGCCAGGAGCATGTTTCACGGCTTGGTACATGTGCCTGAAGGTTTCTGGGTTTATTCTCCCATTACCGCTCCGGTCCATCATCTGCGGTTTGTGAAATCGATCAACCAGCGTCTGCTTCAATTTCAGACTTGTCTGGCCATGCGGCAATGCGCTTTGTCCCGCCCACTCGTCTGGGTCAATTGCCCCGCCGCCTGCGATACCGCGCTGGCAATAAAGCGTTCGGCCCTGGTGTATCAGCGGACCGATCGATATGAAGAGTACCCAGGTGTCGATGCCGTTCGAATCACCCATTACGATCGGCAACTTAAACACTTCGCGGATTTGACATTTTTTTCCAGCCGACGTCTTTACGAGCAGGAGCACAGCCAATGTCGCAGTGCGCTCTACGTGGACCATGGCGTCGATTTCGAACTATTTGCGTATGCTGAACAGAATTCGTATGTTCCGCCTGAAATGCGAGATCTGCCTCACCCCATCGCTGGTTTTTTCGGCGGAATTGACCGCCATACATTCAACCTGGATTTGATGTCGCGTGTCGTCGCCGCGATGTCAGATGTAACGTTTGTTTTTGTAGGAAAAAATTCAATGGATTGCGCGTGCCTGAGTTGTCACAGCAATGTCCGACTCGTCGGTCAACGGCCGTACGAACAAATTCCGCACTATGGAAAATGCTTCGATGTGTGCCTGATGCCATGGAACCGGAATTCCTGGATCGATGGGTGCAATCCAATCAAGCTGAAGGAATACCTGGCCCTGGGCAAGCCGGTCGTTTCCACGCCGTTTCCCCAATTGGTCGATTATTACGCGTATGTTGGTTCCGCCGAATCGCCGGAAGAGTTTGCCTGCGAGATTAGAAAGGCCCTCAAAAATCACAATGCAGATCTTTCACATCAAAGACGGGAATTCGTTCGCCGATATTCCTGGCAGACTCAAGCCATGAAGATATTACACCACCTGGACCATCCCAGCGACGAAGCACTGTCTGCTAATAAAGATCCCGATATTTCAGGTACATTCCCCGAGCAAACGTCGATTCGCACACCCCACCCCGTTTGACATATTTGAACATCGGCCACCATTTTTTGATTATCTTGTAAACCTTTGTATCATCCTCGTACATCCACCGATCCACATAACTGAAATAGGCTTCATGGTGCCAGTATGGTTTTAATCCTAGGATTCTTGCGGCAATTGTTTGGCCCGGCATCGCAGCACTGGCCAATCGGCGATAGGCTTCGTGTTTATTGTAAGGATACTGGGGATTAACGGGATTGTTCGGAAAGGGCAGGTTAGCCCATTCCCACGGAGCATAATTTTCGTGGTTCCACGGATTGCTGGCCATATCGACGCCCTGGCGGAACAGATATAAAACGTTACTCGCATAGCGATGGCCCGAATTCTGCCAACCTGTCCAGAGACTTTGCATTGATCCACCGTAGTAGGTGGAAATGTCTTCCTGGACATCGTAATTGTGCAAGGTCAGCATCGAATAATTATTCAGCATCAATCCTGCAAACAAGATCGGAAATTTCCGTCCCAGCATGTGGCCGCCGTCCGCATTCCACAAATGGCGATCCAGCAGCACCGAATGGTAATTGTCAATTCCCACCTGTATCAGTCCGATCAGAAGTTTTTCCTTCCCGGCTGAAGGATAATTCAAGCATAACAGCAAACCTGCGTCACCCACCACAGTAACCAGTTCACGCCCATAGTTAGGCATGTTATCGGCCGGATGCATTCGCCGACTGGACCATCCCGTCTGATGATCAATCCATGGCCGGGAAAAATACCGTTCGTAAATGCCGGGATTCGGCGCATCGGCAGGGATCGGCAGTTTCGGCAGTCGGGCCCATTGCAGCTCGGTTTTCAGGTAAGTTTTTTTTTCGCTGCCCACATAGGGCGGACGGG
>CAYMXC010000219.1:0-5573 GCA_964394135.1 uncultured Phycisphaerae bacterium | reverse complement strand
CAGGGAAAGCACCGACAGCAGACCCGGAATTAACGTCAGCAGGAAGATGATCCGCATCGCCGATCCGGGGGCGTTGGCGAACGACGGAAACCACCGACCCAGGCCACTAACCAGGGCCGGATGATTGCTCATCCATGTCAGCAGCCCGAAGGCTGCGAGTGGACCAAGTACGGCCCCGGCTGTGTCTCCGGCCCGATGGAACCCGAAGGCCTTGCCACGGGCCGCCGGGGCGATTGAATCGGCGAGCATGGCATCCCGCAAGGGGCCTCGGATGCCTCGGCCTAGCCAGCCGACGACCCGGCCCACCAGGATCAGGGGCCAGCCAAAAGCAAAGGCAAATAGCGGCTTGGCCACTGCGGTAAGGACATAACCCACAACGGTCCAGGTTTTGCGGTGGCCGATCCGATCGCCGTGGTATCCCGCCCAGAGTTTGACAAAGCTGGAGACGGCGTCGGCTGTGCCCTCTATAAACCCCAGGGCCGCCGCCGAAACGCCGATGGCCTGGATGAACTGCGGTAAGATTGCTGTAGCCATTTCATGGCAAAAATCACTCAGCAAGCTGGTGAGCCCGAAGGCAAAAACATTCCGGTTGAGCCAGTGATTAGCCGGAAGGGGTTGTTCAGTTGAAGAATTTGGGATTAAATCTTGTTTCTCATTCGTCATGTTTTTCCTTTGTGCTCGCTATAAATAAATCGCCGATTTCTCCATAGCACATCTGCCCGGACCAATAACATTTTTTGGGGTGTAACGACCCGAAAGTTGTCGTCCAAAAAGCCTACATACCAAAGGACCGTCATTATTCGTACTCTCAGATCGGCAAGGAAGGTTTTCACGGCGACGAAGCAATCGGCGCCCATCCCGCTCTCAGGAGCGAATCTCGACTGATCATGCCGGTAAACCGTCCACTTTTATCGACCACCGGAAGGCGTTTTAACCCTTTTTGCGTCATGATCCTAATGGCATCGTCGATAGACGTCTCTTCCTGCACTGTCATAGGATTGGTTTTCATCACATCCGCAGCCTTGCTCATCTTCATCTTCGCGATGAATTCGCGGTGTCGGTGTCCTATTTCAAAAAATGGGATTTTACTCACCAAAAAATCCCAGATGCTCGCTTGGTGGTTTGAGAAGGCCACCAGAACATCCCGGTCTGAGATTAAACCCAGTAATTTCGCCCCCGGGTCGACTACCGCGACCCGCTGTATATCATTCGAATCGATGATCTTTATCACATCATCGATGGTGGTATCGGGCAGTCCCGTGTGGGTATCCCGCCGCATGATGTCCCGAACAAATCTGGCACCCTCGACAATGACATTCTGCTGCTGAATCGCTTTCCAATCCGGGGTCTCATGGCTGATGGTCTTCAAGATATCCAATCGAGAAAGCATTCCGACTAATTTTCCCGCGACATCGACAACCGGCAGGCGTTTGAGCTTGTCTTTAAGCATCAGGTCCACCGCCTCCGTCAGTGGTTTATCCTCCGCAATAACCGTTACTGGCCGGGTCATCGTCTTTTCGGCGGTCTTATGTTTAAGCGACTCCAGTAAGGCATCAATTTTATTCTGTTCAAATTCCTCCAGCAGGCCCAGGCGAATGGGCATTCCAGCTCGGTTAATCAAATCGCTTTGGGTAATGATCCCAATAGGCGAATTTGCCGAATCGACGACTGGAACACTATTAAAATCAGAAGACAAGAGTAATCGAACCACCTCACTGATGGTCGTATTAGGGGAAACCGCCTTGGGCGACTGGGTCATGACATCTTTAACTCGAATTTGCCGTGGGATTAAGCTCTTTTTGGTCTTATGGCAACGAATCTCCATGTCCTCCACTACCACGATCCCATCCGCAACCATCTCCTCGATTGTCGGCAATACCACCGCCAATTCCGATGCAGGTAAAATAACCTCAATTTTAAGTGGCATGTTAAACGAGAGTATCTCGATATTCCGGCTGGCGACCTCGCCGTTTTCGTAACATCCAGCGACCCCGCGGGTGGCAATGCACCGGGCGGCAAGCTTCAGGCCCCGAATATATTGAATGATTGCCTCATGCAACGGCCTCCCATGATAACGGGCTTCCTCACTGGTAAAGATTTCAATCACGTTGTATTTCATCGGCATGGTAAACTCCTTACAAGATAATCCGCCCCAGCCACATTCCTACTAACACAAAAAGAAAACCGAAAATGTTATTGGCAAGAACGTTTACCGCCACTTCCAAAGTCATTTTCGATAGTGTAAAATTCATGCTTTCCAGGGCATAGGTGGAAAACGTCGTCAACCCACCTAGAAAGCCCGTCATAAAAAAGAGCCTGGCTGAGGGACTTAAAATATTGCGTTGATTTCCCAGAGTGAAGGATATGCCGATCAGAAGGCAACCCATCAGATTGACACATAAGGTTCCCACGGGAAAACTGTTTCCAAATAAACGCCCAGCCAGAAGCGTTATGCCATATCGGAATGACGATCCCAGTCCGCCTCCGATAAGTACTAAAAGAACTTTGAACATAAGTATAAAATCCCTTATCGAACAATCATGACCGTACAGTGGGCATAGCTCAAGACCCGTTTACAGACCGATCCCAGCATCCATCGCTCCACGAATGTCTTGCCCCGATGCCCCATAACGATCGCATCGGCCTGCTCCTCCGTGGCGTGATGGATGATCTGTTCCGCAGGATGGCCGACTTGTACTTTACAGCGAATCGGGATACCCGCATCCTCCGCTTTTTTCTTTAAATTACCAAAATGGGATTCATAATACTCCTCGGCATTTTCCAAGATGGCCTCCATTTCCACCGTCACCGGGGGTTCGGGGTGGGTAGCAACCGCCAAGACGACAATTTTTGCTCCATACTTGTTGGCCAGGTCCAGCGCGAAGTCAAAGGCTTTTTCGGCTTGGGCCGAGGTGTCATAAGCAACCAGGATTGTTTTTATCATATCAGGCTCCTTTCATTATTTACGGTTTACTGGACACCGTTTCCATTGTCATCGTTTTCTCCGGAGCAGAGCGTCCAAGAAGGTGCCGGGGCAAATAAAACGCATTGGCAATCAACGTGGGAATAACCGCACTGGCAATCACTGAAGCAATCAGATATGAGTATTGGGCGGTCGTGATAATTTTATGGGTCAGCCCAAACAAGGCGGAAATACTACCGAAAGTCAATCCTGTGGACATCAAAAGCGTGGTATACACACCTTCTTTCTTGGAGGTGCCCATTACCTTCGTCGCCGGATAGATAGCAATAAATTTTGTGGCCATCTTTGCCAATAGCAAAATGATGCAAATCAACGGGGCGGTGATCAGGGCTGGAACAGAGACAAATGAACCAGCTCGAATGAAATAGAAAGGGGTCAAGAGGCCGAAGGTCAGCGTCCGAAGTCGACGAATCAATACGTGATCCTTACCCACTGTTCCCGCCAGGACCATGCCGCACAGATACGCAAGTAGCAAAGTTGCTCTCCCTGCCCATTTGGCGAACCCACACATGACAAAGAGGAATAGCAGCAGATACTTGGCTTCCAGTTCCGAAGGTCGCCCCCCATAGCGACGAAAGAAGCGAGGGGTCAGCCAAGGCAGCCACGAAAAAATACCGACACCAATCAACACAAAGATCAAGGTCCGGATCGTAAAGGGTGAAAAAATCAATCCTAAGGCGATCACCGTGCCAAGATCGTTGATAAAACACGCCGCCAGGACCGTCTTGCCGAAGGTCGTGGTATTCAAACCAAACTCCAGCATTACCGCGTACACGACGGCTACAGAAGTCGTGGAAAGTGCTACCCCCGTCAGCCAACTGGCTCGCGGTTCCCACTGCAACACATAATAAGCCACCGCAGTGCAACCCAGAAATGGAGAGATAAAACCCGCGACACCGATGATACTGGCTTCCTTCCATTTCATTTTAAACACGGCCGGATCCAACTCCGCCCCCGCCAGGAAGGTCAGTAAAATCGCCCCAGCGCCTGAAAGAAACACAACCCACGATTGATCGGTCCCGAGAACAGAACTGCTGATCAACGCACCAATGACCAATTGGGCAACTGTTCCAACGACGATTTCGGATAATGCAGTAGCCACCCTGAACCAAATGGAAAGTAACGTCGCCAACAGCGCCACTCCCAGCCACACAGTTGCCAAAAGCCAAGCATCGTTCATGGTTTTAGACTCCTATCATCGTTCTAAGATACAATTTCATTTTATAGGAGTCATCAGCCAAATCGGGCGGTTTTGGGGAACTCCATCCCCATTAACTTATATCCTATAAATAGACTATCAAGGAAGTCAACTGCAAATTTCTGTAAAACCCTTTGAAAGACAGCCTTCTCTCGGATCACTCATCAATTACCTCTTCTTTCTGATCGGCCACTGACGTTTCCAAAACTTATTTACGTGAATCTGCAAATGAATACGAGAAACAATCAATATACTGTGAACCGGAAAAATCCTGCATTATTGCAGAGTGGATAATGGTCCCAGAGAATTCTGCTTTTCACTGAGGAGCTCAACGACAAGTTGCCGTAGGATTGTAGTGAGCAATAGAAGACATGCCTGCCGCTTACAGAGCCGACAAAAAAATGACAACCTTACAACAATATGGTTGCACGATTAATTGATTCGTAGCACGTTAGCATATAGAATAGGAATACTATGAAAAAAAGAAATATTTTAAATCGACCAATAAAACATATCGATTTCACAAAGATTCGATGCAAGAACATCATCAATGCGATGAAAGAGATGTCGTTTACCGCTCGCGATGTCGGGCGGGCTGCGGATATATATTGCCGGATGCTTCATGACCAGAAGTGTACGATTATTCTGACGCTGGCAGGCAGTACCAGTGCCGCAGGCTGCATGCAACTGTACGCAGACCTTGTGAAATACAATATGGTGGACGCCATCGTATCGACGGGGGCATCAATTGTCGATATGGATTTCTTCGAAGCATTGGGCTTTAAGCATTATAAAGGCACGCCTTTTATCGATGATAGAAAATTGCGAAAGATGTACATCGATCGCATTTACGATACGTTCATCGATGAAGAGGAATTGCAGGTGTGTGATGCGACAATCAAAAAGATCGCCGATTCCCTTTCACCGCGTGCATATTCCTCGCGGGAGTTTATCCGCGAGATGGGAGCATATCTGACGAAGCATGCAAAGAAAAAGAATTCACTGGTACAAACGGCATACGAACACAATGTGCCGATTTTCTGCCCGGCGTTCACCGATTCGAGTGCTGGTTTTGGACTGGTGATGCACCAGTGGGAGAAAAAAGAAGCTGGGATGACGATCGATTCGATAAAAGATTTCCGAGAGCTTACACAAATCAAGATTAATGCGAACATCAGCGGACTGCTCATGATCGGCGGCGGGGTGCCCAAGAATTTCGCCCAGGACACGGTGGTTTGTGCCGAATGCCTCGGAAAGCATGTGCAAATGCATAAATACGCGATTCAGATTACCGTGGCAGATGTGCGGGATGGTGCCTGTTCAAGTTCGACGTTGAAGGAAGCGGGTTCCTGGGGCAAGGTTGACGCCAGCCAGGAACAAATGGTCTACTCC
>CAYMXC010000218.1:1112-5623 GCA_964394135.1 uncultured Phycisphaerae bacterium | reverse complement strand
GGGACCTTACGCGCTCCATGCGCCCGCCTGATAAACCTTGTTCAAATACGTAAGGTCCCCGTTGGCGATGACACAGCCCGCCAGTTTGACTTGCGGACACATCTGGTCCCGAATCGTTTTCAGCGGGATGGCCCAGTCATAGGCATACTTGTTAGCCAAAACACCATTCTCAGCCCCGCCGTAAAGATTCCACTCGTTGGTAAACTCGAAAACCACATCGCCATCATTAATGACATGCTGCAGATTACCCTGCGAAAACTGATCCCGATTCGTCGAAA
Organism: uncultured Phycisphaerae bacterium; assembly: GCA_964394135.1. GTDB lineage: Bacteria > Planctomycetota > Phycisphaerae > JAAYCJ01 > JAAYCJ01 > CAYMXC01. Next base: position 5,345 of record CAYMXC010000218.1, on the reverse strand, counting down.
CGTCGCACCAGCTGGGCCGCCCGGCAAAATAATCGTCCGCCGACGAACCAGAAAGATTATTCTGATACCACGTATAAAATCCCATTTGGTGTGCAAGATTCGGGTCGTTGCTCATTCGCAATCCGCGAACTCCGATCTTGTTCATCATTCCTAACAGCTGGGCTTCCGTGCGAAGCTCCGTATGCGAACCGACATTCCCACGATAGGCTGATATGCCAAATCGCGACTCCGACCCGTCGAGAAACGTTCGATTCGGCATCACTCCAACGCACACATTTTGAATCGACGATCCCAGCGAATGCTGGGCTTTAATTTCCATCCAAATCGGCCCTGCCCTGCCGACGGTCACCGAAATCGATGTCTGCCACGTCGCCAGCGGCGCTAGCGCCCTTGACAAATGGCCCTGACCAATAACCTGCCCATCAAAATCGCGGGCGATATAATCGAGGTTCACACTCTGCTCCTGGGAATCGAGATTCACCACACTCGCATCCAGAACGATCGGCTCGTTCAAGTTTTCCCACAGATAAAACGGCTGTGGACTTTCGACATCAAGCATCAGCTTATCGTCACCCGCGACCGCCACCGCCATCGGCATTGCCGCGTCTGAACTGCTGAAACTGATTGCCGCATTGGCCCGAAACTGGCTTTGCACTTCCCGAACATACAGATTGATCCTGCCGGCATCGTAAAGCTTTATCAGCCCCCGGTCGTTTGCGAGAATCAGTCCCGAAGTTCCGGAAACATATTGATTCGCCATCCCCGCCGTCAATTGATAAGGCACGCCTCCGCCTGAATGCGAATACCAGCGGGCCGGCTTGATTTCTTTAACCAGTTGAGCCGGGTTGTTCAGCACAAAACTATACGTGGCCTGCCCTTCGCCAGGCGTATAACCCGATGCTGCCGAAACCGTGAACTCCACACGCGCCGTTTCCGGCATCAGCGTCCACCGGGCAGACAGCGACCCCTGTGAAATCTGATAATGGATCACAACTTCAGGCCAATACGTCCCTGCACTTGTCTCGATCGTGACCGTAGACCCGGCCGATTGTACTCCGCCTGCAGGAAATGCAAATTTGCAAAAATTCCCGATCAAAACCTCACTTCCACTCCTGCGATCGTACACGTCTACCTGACCGCTGTCCTGAAAAACCAAAGAATACGACTGGCAGACAAATTTCTGTCCCGGGGTAGTCGGCGAAATTGTACGCCCATAGTTGCTCGCCAATATCCCCAGGTCCACCACGTCCACTTTCGTATCGCCGTTGAAGTCGCCCTGCGACCAGCTTTTGCCCGTCTTCCCGTAGCTCGTCGCCACGATACCCAGATCTACAACGTCAACTTTGCCGTCGCCGTTGGCATCGCCGGGCAGTAAAGCGGTTGCATTTTTCGTATAGACATTATCGAAATCGTAAACCAACCGATCGCTGGTACTCGCATTATTCGTCATCCACCGCATCTGATCGTTCGGAACCAGCGACGATAGTGTGAAATGATCGCTGACCTGCTTCACGCCGGTAGTCATGTCGGTAACTTCGAGCTTGGCCGTCGTATCGCTGTCCTTGTACACTCGAACCCGTTGCCACGCGCTGGGATTATACCGGAAAAAATCCGCGCCCCAATTTATGGTAACATAATTCCATGCACTTGCCTGAGGATTCAAATACAGCACATGCCCTTCATCCCAGTTCAAATAAGGCCCGCTGGCACTGGAACCGCTCGTCATATCGAATGAAAACCATACGGATTGCGGGCTTTCCCGATAGATGAAATCATACCCCACCTCCGTAGATGTCGTCGGAATATAAGGAATGGAATAAGCATCTGCCCGGCCGGGACCGAAGTCAATAAGTTTGCAGGAACCGCCCAAGTCTCCGCCGCTTCCATCGTGACCCGTGCCCGCCACCACGCCGCAGGCAGAATCGCTGGTTTCCATCGTCCAGCCGGCGGGTGGAAATACCCCGTCGAATCTCTCTGCTATTTCCGCTCCTCGCACATCCAGACCCTGACCAGCCCAAACAAACAGCCCGACCAATAGCCACGATCTGAAAATTTTCAACTTATATCTCCATCAAGCCCATAACTACAACCAAATCTGGGCTCGCTATACATGCTAACGAAACTGTTTCGTTGTGTCAAGCGGTTACCCCTTTTTTATGTAACTAGTTAATACATATTCAGTTATAATTATTTACCACGGTAGTTGCTCGGCGTCTGGCCGAAGCAGGATTTAAAGGTCTTGCTCAAATGAGCGGCATCGACAAAACCGTATTTTTTCGCCAGGGCGGAAAGTTTGGTTTCGCCCGATCGAAGTTCCATGGCCAGGGCAGCCAATCGGCTGCGCAGGGCATATTCCCCAAACGTCGTGCCCATCATGGTGCGAAACAGGCGGACCAGCAGCGGCGAACTGATGCGGGCGGCCCGGGCGGCTTCCTGCAGCGTGATCCGCCGATATGGGTTGTCATGAATCAATTTAAGGACCGGCATAATCCGTTCAGGAGTGGCGTTTGCCCCGGCGGTTCGAAGTGCGGCCCCTGCAGCTGCTGGATGCTGATCCATCAGCTCAAGCAGAAGCAGGCGAGTCAGCAGGAGCCGTTTTTCCGGACGGATCGGAGTATGCGAATCTTCCGGCACAATCTGGCGGGCGATGCTAAGGATGCGTTTTTTAACCGCCGCAGTTCGAGCCTGCGGACGCGACGGAGCCACCAGGCGAAACGGACTCAGATAATCCACACGATCCACAGCACCGGCCATCGCAAGCCCACCCGACCAGAGTAGAATCACCAGAACCCTGCACGGCGCATCGAGCACGCAAAAGCCGTGTGGCTCCCATGCATTGCAGAGCCATACCTGGCCCTTCGTGAGCGTCTGGCGAAATCGGCCATGCCAGCGATTGACCCGACCCCGCAGGATGATTCCCATTTCGAATCCGACGTGAATATCCCACTTGGGCGAGGTTCGCCGGGGGTAATCGGAAAAGTGAGCCATTATGGGATTGTCCGGGTCCAGGCGGCACGGGTTCCAGAATATGCCCTCGGGCGGAATTATTTTCGTATCATATTTTACAACAGATCGCTTGAATAATACATTCGTTTGAACTTTCATGATATTCCATTCATCCGCTATAATATCGCTATTAACCGAGTACGATCGCCGATCGGCCGAACATGACCGGATATCATTATATACAAAAAACAAGAATTATGCGATAAGGAGTGATCCATGCAGGCGAAAAAAATTGTTCTCATCGGAGCGGGCAGCAGATGTTTCGGGTTCGGACAGATACGCGACATTCTAAGCACGCCGCAGCTGCAGGGACGAAACTTTACTCTTAGTCTGGTCGATGAAGATCCAACGGCCCTGGAGCAGATGACCGGCCTGACGGAAAAAATGAAGGCATATACCGGATCAGATATCCGCCTGGAAAGCACAACCGATCGTCGAAAGGCTCTGCCCGGCGCCGACTATGTCGTGGTAGCAGTTGCGAGGAAACGATATCCGCTGTGGGAACAGGATTTCCGTATTCCGCTGTCCTACGGCTTTCGGCACTGCCTAGGTGAAAACGGCGGGCCGGGTGCGCTGTTTCACGCACTGCGGAGCTTCGAACTGATCATTCCCATCTGCCGGGATATCGAACAATTGGCTCCTCAGGCCCTGCTGCTGAATTTCACCAATCCTGAAGCACGCGTCTTGAACGCCATCTGCCACCTGACCAAAGTCCGTGCGGCGGGACTATGTCACGGGGTATTCGCCGCGATCGAAAAAATCTCCCAATGCCTGAACATGCCGGAAGATGAGCTGCAGGTCGTTTCCGCTGGCATGAATCACTTCTACTGCGTCCTGAAGATTATCAACAAAAAGACCGGCCAGGACCTCTTTCCCGATGTGCTGAGCCGGATGAAAAAAGAGGCCGACAATCTGCCGCCGCTGGTACGCAAGATGCTGGAAATCTTCGACATGATCACCTATCCCTCTGATGATCACATCGGTGAGTATCTTTCTTACAGCACTGAGTTTACTGGAATCAAATGGCACTACGGCCAAGAATGCAAGAAGGTTTCCCGTACGCATTCCGGTGTTGAACCGCAATGGCTTGAGGATTACGTGACGGGCAAAAAACCGCTGGATGCTGAGATCATGAAACCCGGCAATGAACTGGCTGTGCCCATCATCTGCGACATCGAGCTCAACCGCGGCGAATTCCGCTCAGCCGTTAATGTCCTCAACACCGAG
>CAYMXC010000218.1:0-1102 GCA_964394135.1 uncultured Phycisphaerae bacterium | reverse complement strand
GTTATATCGAAAATTTACCCACGGACTCGGTGATCGAAATCCCGGCAAAAGTCGATGCCAAAGGGATTCATCCGATCAAGGTCGGCCCAATTCCTGAATCTGTCGCGTGTTATATCCGCACGCAATTGACGATTCAAAAATTTCTGACTGAGGCCTACCACACGAAGTCGAAGAAGATGCTTCTGCGGGCACTGCTGATGGACCCGTGCGTCAACAGCATTTCTGCTGCGGAAAAGATGCTTGATGAGATGCTTTCGCTGCAGAGCGAATTTCTGCCGACATTTTCGTGAGCCGCCGGGCTGAATTTCGTGCAAAAATAGTTCATTTTTAGTGCGCGCATCGTATCAGACATTAGTCGGCTAGCGTGCAGCCTTGCCTTTTAGCTGATTGAGGTTATATGTCATCAGGCCGACGTAACTGTCGCGGTCTGGGATTCCATAACCACCGATAGGATCGACGGTTATCATCGGAACCTTGAGCTGATCTGCAAGAACCTGCGCCGGTTTGAGGGACAATTGAGGTTCAGTGAGTATGTATTGCACCGGCCTGCCGGCAGCGAGAGCGGTTAGTTTCTGAATATACTCAACAGATGGTTCTTTTCCGGGGTACGGCTCGACGATTCCGTAAATTTCGATATTGTAGCGGCGGAAGAGATAGGCGAAATCTTCATGGAGGAGAATGACGCCGCCTTTTGCGGGGTTCAGGGCTCGGCGGTATTCCCGATCGATTCGATCGAGCTGGGCGAAATAGCGTTTGGCTCGATCTTGAAAATAATCGCGGTGGGACGGATCGATTTTGGCGAGTGTTTCCGCAATCGCATCAACCATTCGAACTGCCCGCATGGGGTCAAGCCACATTCCGCAGCCTGTGGACGCGTGATCGTGATGGTCATGATGTTCGCCTTCATTCCGGTCGTGGGATTCATCTTCGGCAATCGTTGTCGGCATTGGTGCCAATGGCAAAAAAGGGGCAAGAGCAAGTTTTATAAGACGTTTGTTGGCGGAATGTTCCACCATTTTTCCGGCCCAATCGTCGAGTCCCTGGCCGTTGCAGATAAGCAGAGCGGCTTGCTGAACGGCTTTGACATCGCTAGATGATATTT
>CAYMXC010000217.1:0-5624 GCA_964394135.1 uncultured Phycisphaerae bacterium | reverse complement strand
CACACAAACCCTGACACGATACAATGCGGTGCTTTACGGAACAGCAAATATGCGAATTTTAGCCAGCAGCGATCTGCATTATAATATCAAACGCTCGCAGCAGCCCACACGCGATCTGGCCCGACGGGTCATCCATCGTGGCGGCGACGTCCTCATCCTGGCCGGAGACATCGCAGGTGTGGACGAAACCGTTTTTCTGGAGGCTCTCGAACTTTTTGCCCCCTTCACAGGCCGAAAATTGTTCGTCCCCGGAAATCACGATCTCTGGGTCACTAACGGCCTCTCGTCCTATGATAAATGGCTCAAGCGTCTGCCGGCACTGGCTCAACAGGCCGATTTTTCCATGCTCGACCATCAGAGCGCCATTCTCGATCGCGTCGGCTTCGTAGGAAATGTCGGCTGGTACGATTACACCTTCTGCGATGAAGGCCTCGCCATTCCAATTCGTTTCTACCAGGCGAAAATCGCTCCAGGACGTGCACTGCGACTCAATCAGTGCCTCGCTCAACTCGGACCCTTCAGCGACCTGCTTCCGCACCATCGAGATATTACAACAGCATGGCGCGACGCCGATTTCGTCAAACTCAACATGTCCGACAACGACTTTGTCGAACTCCTGATAAAAAAACTCCAGGCCGATCTCCAAGCCCTTGAATCCTGCACGGAAAAAATCGTCGCCGTGATACACCATCTTCCACGCCGCGACCTAGTCTGGTATCGTGGCGATGCCAATTGGGACTTCGCCGCCGCTTTCCTCGGCAGTCAACGATTTTACGATCTTCTGAAAAATTTCCCTTCCCTCAAAATGTGTCTTGCCGGACATAATCATCGCCAGGAGATTGTGAAAGACAATCAGGTCGAGTATATTACCATCGGAAGTACCTATTTAAACAAAATTTTGTTGGAGTTTAATCTCTAGTGTATCGGCATTGGTCGAAATTCTGGGAAATCTTCCTACATAAAATCCTGCACGTCAACGACACCCCGCATCGTTTGGCCTTGGGCGCCGCCGCAGGAATATTCGTCGCCTGGACACCAACTTTCGGATTCCAGACCATTCTTGCTATTGCACTGGCCGCCCTTATCCGCGGAAATAAAGCGATCGTCATACCCATGGCCTGGATAACAAACCCCTTTACAAACGTCCCCATCTATGGTTTCAACTACCTCGTCGGACATTTCCTGCTCACAGGATCATGGTCGACCGATCCCGTTATCAAGGCCCAGATAATAAATCTGATTAAAAAAACTATGCACATGGATATCTGGCATTCCGCCTTCTGGATCACACTCTGGACCGTTACAAAAAAAATCGGACTGGAAATGTGGCTCGGAAGCACCTGCGTCGGCCTGATTGTCGCACTGATTACGTATTTCCTCGTTTACTGGGCTGTCCTGCGATACCGTCAACATCGAGCAAAAAAACATCCTCTCTTACTCACATCACATGCGGAAAGCAAATCCAATGACTAAGCTGAATATTGAAACATTTCCTCTCGGCCCAATTCAAACCAATTGCTACCTCGTTTGGACCGACAACAGCCCAGACTGCTGGATCATCGATCCAGGCGGACAACCCCACGCCATCTTAAAACGAATCGAATCCCTCAAACTTCAACCACAAATGCTTATTCTCACACATGGCCACTGTGATCATTTCATCGGAAACCGCGACTTGAAAACTAAATTCCCCAATCTCATCATCGCAATCCATGAAGCCGATGCCGATGTCCTTCCCGACGATAACAAAAATCTCTCCGTCCTGTTCCTCAGGCGATCCGTCATGTCTCCACCCGCCGACAGGCTGCTTCATGACGGCGACGTACTGACCCTAGTCGATATGAAATTTAAAGTGATCCATACCCCAGGCCATACCCCCGGCTGCATCTGCCTCTACTGCGCAAATGCCGATACAAAAGTCTTGTTCACAGGCGATCTTATCTTCGCCGGCGGAGGAGTCGGTCGTACCGATTTACCAAATTCCTCAACCAGGAAACTCTGCGAAAGTATCACGCGAATCTTTAATGAAATCCCCGGAGAAACCATCATTTATCCAGGACACGGCCCTGCCACTACGATTCACAACGAACGAAAAATCCACAAACTTTGACCGGATAGAATTACGCGATGTAAAAACTAACCGGACGATGTGAAAATTATCGCTTTCTCCGACTGATCTCAACCGACATGGCCGTCAGCCCTATCCCCAGGAAAACAATCGTAGCCGGTTCGGGAACTCCCCCACCCTCCATATCGTACGACGATGACAATAACTCCCCACCTGTACCATATCCGTAATTCGTCGCCAGAATACCTAAATCTACAATATTCACTGCCGCGTCCGCGTTAAAATCCCCAGTCGACCAGTTCATCCCGCTCAGCTGGCCGTAGTTACTTGCCAGAATGCCCAAATCCGTTATATTGACCTTACCGTCACGATTTGCGTCACCGGGCGCAATGATCGATTTGAGAATATTGTTGTTGATCCAATCGGCGTAAGCACTAATACGAATAGCATACAGCGAATCAGGATACTCCGTGCCGGTTGTCGGATTGCCGAACCATGACTGGGCAGAAACGTTCTCGTGGCCCAAATGATCAACATACGCGCTTAGGCCGACAACCTGCCATTTGCCTTGCCAATCCTTGATAAACCATCCCCCGCCAGAATCACCCGCCGCTAATCCCACCTCGCCCGCAACATGTGCGATGGAAAACGGACCATCAAACGACGCAACAAGTGCTTTTGAAAAATAACTCCCGTATTGTACAGTGCTTGTCCCTTTAACGTAGTTCCTTCCCCACTGCAATCCCCCTTGCGTACCTCCCCACTGATATCCGTAGGTAATCGAAAGCGGTGTCTTGAGTTCTGAACCGCGTGTAAAGCCGTATCCACCGATAACAACGTCACAATTCGTGTCCTGCGTACCGCTGTATATTCCCACATATTCAGTCAGATTGGCCGGCTGGCCGTTCAATTTATCGATTCTCACAACACGCAAATCTACCGATCCATTATTAAAAACTTGTCCGACCGTATATTCAGTTCCATTGATCCAAACCGACGTACCAACCCCGCCATTCTGATGCCGACACGTCACAAGATAATTCGGACTGATCGCCACTACCGACGCCGGATTACCGTTCCAGTAACCAACCACAGAATCCAATGGCCGATCCAATGGACCGGATTCGCCGGGAAACAAAACAAGACCCCAAACGCTGGTTGATGTCATGTAAAAAAAGAAAAAAATGGCAACCCCACGTAAATACTGACAATATGAGATTTGACACATCTTTGCCCTCATATTTTCCCTACCTACGTGGTAATTTGTTATCTATCGTATCAATAATAAAGCTTATAATACAAACGTCACTGCCACAGACTGATTCGCATCGAGAATGGATTCACCGCGATTGACCCGAACCACCTTGGCAGAAAAAACCTTTGATGTGTACTTACAGCCGTCACGACCCTCAGGAACCGACAAATTAACCTCTATTTTATCCATCACCCGTAGTGGCGCTGTTAATCTAAGCTGCATTAATGCACCCGACGTTCAAATATTCGCACAACGACCACTGTAAAAACGACTTGTGGCTACAAGCCACAGACAGACCGGCAAGTCCAGATTGAACCTCTTCGCCTTACGCCGTTCCGCTTCAATTACCGTCATGGCTTGTCGTCCCGCTGTTTCGTATTACAATCAATTTATCTATCAACGCGATAAAATTATTATATCTATTGGCACCATAAAAATAAAGATAGAATCTCATTGAGCCAATGATGTATATTGCATGTATATCATCATAGCTTATTATTCTGGCTTGCCATTATTCTGTTCGAGTTGCTTTTGAATCTGCTTTAACTGCTCCCGGATTTCCGGCAGCCTGCCGATCATAAGAAGTTGCCGCTTCGCATCCTGAATCGGTACCGCAGGCTGGCCCAACAGAGTTTCTCCATCTGCTACGTTATTGATCACTCCCGATTTTGCCCCTACCGTTACGCAGTTCCCGATATTGATATGACCCACCACTCCAACCTGACCACCCAGGGTCACATGATGACCCAGCTTGGTCGATCCCGCAATACCCACCTGAGCCACCAAAAGACAGTAAGGACCAACCTTTGTCCCATGACCGATCGCGATCAGATTACTGAACTTCGCACCTTTACCGATTACTGTGCTTCCCATTGCAGCCCGGTCTATGGCACAATTGGCGCCGATTTCCACGTCATCTTCGATAACGACATTCCCGATCTGCGGAATCTTGTAATGGACCCCCTTGTGCGTGGAATACCCAAAGCCGTCCTCGCCGACCACAGTACCCGCCTGAATTGTAACCCTATCGCCGATAACCGTCTCATCGTAAATCGTCACGTTCGGATACAGCAGCACATTATCGCCGATCCTGCAATTCGGTCCAATGAAACACCCCGAATATATCACGGCGTTATCGCCGATAGTCACGTTCGCTGAAATTGTGACAAAAGCTGAAATTGCGGCACCTTTCCCGATTTTTGCACTTCTGTCGATCTTCGCATCGGGGCTGATCCCGCTGAAACCGTGTTTTCTATGACCATGGATCAATTCGATTATCAGGCACAATGCATAATACGAATCGTCCACCTTAAGCTGCACAACGGCGTCGGGAGCGGAAACCGTTTCCGGCAAAATGATCGCCGTCGCCTTCGTCTCCTGAATCATCTTGATATACTTGCGATTCGACAGAAACGAAATATCACCCCGCTCAGCTTCTTCCAGCGTATTGACCCGGAAAATCCGCGTCTCAGGATTTCCGACCAGGTGAACCCGCAACCCTTTGTCTGTCAAATAGTTAACCAGCTCTCCTACAGACACTCCCCTGCCCGCAGGCGCAGCATTTTCTTTGTTATTATCCATCGCAATGTCTTCCTGAAACAAAAGCCATAAATTATCAACTCTCAGCCGTCGCTTCAAGTCTAACTTCTACAAATTCGGGATGTTACCCTTTTACCCCAAACATATACTTGGCTGATCATTGATAGTTTTCTTTAAATATCGGCTTTTATCAGGTAATCACTTGCGTCCTTCCCGAGCCGTTCCTGGATGAAATCGTTGGTTCTGATAATTTCGCCGATAAACACCTCGCCGTTGGACGTTTTTTTGCCTCGTTCCAGGCTCGCGTGCGTCGCCTGTGCAATCAGCGTTGCATAGAATCCGTCACGATCCGACGGCCGATCCTTCTGCAATTGTGCGTAATTCTTACGCTGGTTTTGCTTCAACTCCAAAAGTTCCATCAGGGCTTCGCCGATGCTCTCGTGTCCGTATCCTGCCATGCCCTGGGGTGTATGGCGTGTGAACATCGGATTGACCGTCTTGTATCCATGCCGGCTCAATTCATACATGCCGCGGTCGCGGGTGTCCACCTTCAGTTCCCCGTTTTCGAACTGCAGATACAGGCCCTGCGTTGTCAGGTTCGGCGCCCCTTCAGGCAGATTCCATGACAAAAAGAAACTGATCGATGCGCCGTTATTGAACACCACGTCGCTCTTGCCCGCGTCGAATGTATTGATGCCGCGGGTGGCCAGTGCCTGTTTGTATCCTGTCGCCCGAACCTGAACCGGCTCCAATCCGGTAATG
>CAYMXC010000216.1:0-5650 GCA_964394135.1 uncultured Phycisphaerae bacterium | reverse complement strand
GACGCACGCTTATATCCTTTAGACAAATACGACTATCAAACATTATAACCGTTGAAATTAAACAAAGTTACTGCAGGCCAGAGCGTACGCAGAAAAATCTAAAATCTCTAGCGCAACCCGCCCAAATACGCTCCATTATCTAAAACCTGCCTCTTTGAGACGATATCATTAAATTGCATTTAAATTCGCATAAAACATCTATTTATGTTTTTTTTCGCCTTTTCACTCCTGTCTAATACCTAGTTGCGTTTTACACTTGTTATCTGCGGTAAAAGCGATCGAATAAAATCAGCCTTGCAAAAAGGGAAAAGAATGATATTTTTTATACCAAGCGGTTGATTTTGAATGCGCCTGTCGTGTCGGTTTAAAATACCAATTGACAAATTTGAAAGGATTACGATGACATCATTATTCCGGTATAGTTCTTCACCTGCGATTGTACCACAAACAGGTTGTGATTGGGCCGATACGATGGTGCTCAATCCAGCGATAATTCAAGTTCCGAAAAAGCATCGGCTACACATGCTCTTTCGAGCGACAGGTCCCTGGCCAAAGAAGCAGATGGCGGGTAAACCCTTGCCTTATCCGATTTTTCTGGGATATGGGTATAGTGACGATCTGGGTGAAACATGGCATGCCGATTTTTCGCGTCCGGCTTTGGCTCCGGCACTGGCTTATGAAAAGGAAAATATCTGGATTAACAATATTCACGGGCATCGGGTCGTGAATCACGCCAACGGCTGTATCGAAGATCCGCGATTGCACTATGTCGATGGGACGTTATATCTGACCGCTGCCTGTCGGATGTTTCCACCGGGACCGTATTGGGAGCATGATGAACCAACGCAGTGTTGTCCGGCCTGGATTCACGATATTGATCAACCTTTCGGGATCGCAGCGAGGAGCAATCTGACGGTGACGGTGTTGTATCAGGTGGATCTGGACCGATTAAAAGCCAAGGATTATGAACATGCGTTTGCTTATGTAACCCATCTGACTGATCCGGAAGTCAGCGACAACCGCGACGCTTTTTTGTTTCCGGAAAAACTGATCATTGACGGTCAGCCGCAGTACGTGCTGATTCATCGACCCCGGGAGCCTCATACTTTTGCAGGGGGTCGGCAAGGGGTATCTCCTTCCATTTTTATCGGGTCGGCGACACGCCTGGAGGATTTTCCGACCCATCAGGCCCGTCATGAGTTGCTGGCAGAACCGATGTTCGATTGGGAAGGCAATCGCATCGGCGGAAGCTTTCCTCCGATCAAGATATCAAGCAATGAATGGCTCCTCGGTTATCACGGCAAAAAAGATGATGTCACAGGTTATACGCAGTCCTTTATGATCTTAAAACAGGAATTGGGGCGGTTTCCCAGGGTGATCCACCGTTGTCCGGATCGATTGATGTACGCCCGGCAGCCGTGGGAGTTGGAAGGTCGATTCAAAATTCCATGCCTCTTTTCATGCAGTGGTGTGGTTGTCGGTGAGGACCTGATCATCGGTTATGGAGCAGCCGATGAGCGTGTCGGAATTGCCAAGGGGTCGGTTTCGACTCTCGTTTCGTATCTTCGTCAATATGATGAGGCCGGGAACAAAAATGTTTCTTAGCGCTTAGCGAAAGAAATTCAACTATTGCGTTGATGCAGTTTATGAAGTCCCATTTGTGAACGATTTTTACACGGTTGATTGAGTCGTGTCGTCGTTTCGGAGCCTGAGAAAAGCTCAAGGAGTTTTTGCTTATTTGCGTTTTGTCGCTTTGGCCGGCACAGCGACCGAACGTTTTGATCGTTTTATACGGAAGAGACTTAATTTTTGCGCCCTGCTGGAACGGTACAACTTTTTTTTACAGGAAAAAACCGTAAAAGCCACACCAAAACCTTTTACCCTTGGCGCACAAATTAAGTTGGTTTGGTATTAATACCACGACACGATTAAATCAAAAATGTATAACTTTATGCTCTGGGCAGTTCCGCCACCCAAGTCGCGTGGGGCGGCAGGCTGATTGTTCGATTTTGATCTGCCGCCGGAGAGGAGGTCTGCCATATCGTTCGCGGTAGGGCTGGCAAAGTCAGTTCGACCGGTTCACGGGTCATATTGAAAATAAACCATATTTCATGATCAGAACCCACACGTTTACGGATCCAAACTCCCTCCGGGGTATCTTGCGATTGCCGCAAACCAAGGTGTTCCAGTAACCATTTGAGAGTTCTCACCGCGGGGTCTTGCCAGCGATCGGAACAGTTTACAGATATACCAGGCGGCAGCGTTATTACCGTGCCTTGGCCGTAAGCATGTTCGATCGCGGCAGGTTGGTTATTCTTCCAGGCGGCTAGAACTTTTCCTCCGCATAATTCAAAATCCACATAATAACGGTCCACGGAAAGTTTGGGACCTTGTGTGAATTCAAGCTCATAAATAATCGGTGTTTTTGAGATAAAACGATCTTTTTCCCGACATCCCAGCAGATCGCTCAAGCCATGAGTGGGGCGAGTGGGACTGATCCAGGTATTTTCATCCCGGCAGGCAAAGGGATATTCGACAATCAATGATCCGCCGTTGCGGACAAAGTCTCTTAGCTGCTTTGCCAGTTGCGAATCGAGGATCTCAGCACCGCTGATATGAACTATTTGATAAGAACTCAGATCATCGCCCGGGATTACCCAATCGACCGTTTCACCTGCTGTCAGATAAAGGGCATGGACATTATGGATGGATTGTTTATAGAAATACTGTTTGGTTATTTTTTCATGCGAGGCTTCAAGATCTTCCATCGCATCAATTCTGGAGAGCACATCCGATTGACGGCTGTACAGCAGAGCAATGCGTGAAGGAGTCCGATGTGTTCCGATAAGACGGTTTCCATGTTTTTTGAGGATATCCGCACTTCGATCGGCGACGTTACTTCGAGGAGTGGACGAACCGTTGATTTCCCGAAGGCCAAAACCATTGGCTTCGTTTCCCAATCGTTCCGATCGATACTGCCAGTAGGTAAACCCTGCGGCTCCACCGGCAATGGCCATCCAAATCAATTGGTTTAAGACCTGCGGATCAGGAGGCGGCCCCCAGCCGCCCCAGTTGGGATAAAACTCATGACACCAGTACATGGGGTCCACCCGGCGAATCCAGTCGGAGATCAAATCGGAATTGGCATATTTAATGGGTGAATTGGGGTAAAGATCTATTGGAAACGAGGTACCATATCGATCGACCTTCCGGGCATTGAGCAGATCGTCACTGGTATCACAGGCAGCATCCTGATTGATGGAACACTCTCCTACGTGGACCATTACAAAGGCTTTGGGGTCTTCGTTTCGAATGACTTCGGCAACCTGACCGACATGACTGGCAACGGCACTTGCAGCCCATTGCCGCCAGAGGAACATTTCAGTATGGTCACATCCTGAAACAGGGGGCATGATCGTCTCAAAAGCCTCCCAGCCTTTACCAAAGGTCTGATTCAGATTTTCGATGGTCGAATATCGTTTTTCAAGCCATTGGCGATAAGATTTAATGGAATGGACGCATTGGCACTGGCCAAGCGGTTTGCTTCGCGGTTCGTTCCAGGCATCGTAAAACCATAAGGCCGGATGATTTCGATATCGACGGACCAACTCCCGGACAAAATCCAGAGCCGCAGACATGACACCCGGATTATCAAAACAAGGCAACCAGCCGCCGACGTAAATCGCGCCATGACTGATCGGTGAAATAGGAACGCCGTGAAATCCGATCCGTGTGCCCTTGAGCTCATGAAAGGCCCAATCCGGTGCGGTTTCAAGCATCGGCTTTAGAACCACTTTTTCTTGCAGGCCAGATCAAATAAACAATCCAAATCGTCCAAGGTCGTTTTTTAAGAACTTTCTGATGCCATCGCCACTGAGGCCGATATTGAACATGGGTGTATCCGATTCGGGCGATTTCATCCAGATCGGCTTCCCATTCCTCCGGCAGGGGCGTTGGAGCCCGGTAATATTGTACGCCATAGGGATAAAAATCGAGTTGCTTTTCAAAGTCCTTATTCAATGTCATAGGATTCATCTTTCTTTTTTTATATCTGAAACTTGTTGTCAATCGTCCCGACAATCATTCAACTTTCAAACGTTATTTCGGGTGAAAGCTTACGGTGTATTTTCATTTTCAAACAACTCGATCAACATCATCAGGGCACGGGGCAGATGGAACATGTCCTTGACCGGTAGAGCGGCGGTGGTGGTTTTATTCCCGAAACGATCGAGCCACTGGGTCCATTCACCAGTTGGGACAGGATAATGGTCATAGGCGTAGCGGCGAATCTTTTCATGCCATTCCAGACACCAGGACGCTTGCGTATACCGATGAGCATAGGCTGTAGCGACGAGGGCTTCAAGCTGAACCCACCAGGGCTTGCAATCGGCCTTGGGCCAGGCGACCTCATCCTGACCTTCGACATTGACCGCCAGCCTCAGGCCGTCGAAGGAATTGTCCCAGGCCAGTTCGATATGCCGTTGAATCGTCTGACAGCATTCCAGGATAAGATCTTTTTGATTTCGGTGTTCGAAGATAGTGATAAGAAACCACATCGCTTCGATCACGTGCCCCGGGACACAAACTTTGGTCAGAGGATTCTCTGAAGGACTCTGGTCCATCGTGACAAATTCCGTATACAGATCGCCCGAAGGTCGACGAAAATCACGCAGCAGATGGACCGCCAGATCGTAACCTTCGGCACTCATATCGGGTCGATTAAGGGTTTGGCCCAACTGATAGAAAAATGAGGAAAAAATCATGCTCACGCCCAGATTCTTCATCCCGGCAGGAATATCGTAGGGTCTGATGTTGTAGCTGCCGGGATGTCGCAGACGATTCAGGACACTGTTATAGGTTTCAATCGCCAGATCGGCGGCTCGGGAATCGCGAGTCGCCAGATAATATTCGCCCAGTCCGTTGAGGACAAAGCCGTCGACGAAGATACTGACATCATGTTCGAGTACGTTCCCCTTGTCATCGAGTCGGAACATCCAGCGTCCCTGATCATCACGGCCATGGGTCAACAGGTAGTGGAAGATTCGCTCCGCCACCGCCAGCCATTCCGGCCGTTTTTCAATGCGATTATAAAGAGCGGAGAAAGTCCAGAGGGCTCGACCCTGGGACCAAAGAAAACGGTCGGTGGAAACCAATTTCCCGGCATCGTCGAGGCAGTTGTTGATCGCCCCATCGGCAGAGCCCAATGCATGAGTTATCCAGAATGGAACGATGTCGTTCAACAGCGTCGAACGGTAGAAGGGCGCATAGGTGTTTGGCGATATTTTGTTCATGGCTATTTTCTTTTATCGCCGATCTCCGTTTTCCTGACTCCTGGTTTCCACCGTCAAATAGTCGTGTATTCCACCAAAAGCTTTGAGCAGATAGATTAAAGCGTAGCTGCTGGAACGAACGGTGACGTATTGCATGGCCGATTCCATTTCGACGAGACCGCCGCGCATTCTGGGATTGACTTCGCCGTCACACTGACGGCTGAACAACGCATTCAAAGCTCGTGAAATAGAATCTGATTTTATCGTGTCGACGTTTACCAAATCTTTCGCTTCGAGTAAGGTATTGAGTACTACCGGAATCGGAGCGACGGAATCTTCAAAATGGCCGTCTTCACGCTGTGCCGCGAAAACGGCATTCA
>CAYMXC010000215.1:0-5677 GCA_964394135.1 uncultured Phycisphaerae bacterium | reverse complement strand
ATGACTATCTAGTAAACACGCTTCACTTGTCACCAGGCCAACATACGATCGGGTTGAAAGTGATAGACGATGAAAATGCCTGGGCGGTGGATACGGCATCGCTTAATATCATTCCTGAGCCGGTTTCCATACTTTTCGCAGGCCTGGGTCTTTTGGCTCTGCTTATGCGAAAAAAATAATCGGTTTTGTCCCTTTTCGGATCAGACTGCAGCGGAAATACATGAACCAATAAAATCGGGTGGCCTTTTTTCGCTTTTGCCCTACGACTCATCGTATGTTCTTCTTGCCTTTAACATGGATTAAGATATAATCTTTCTTTTGATTAAATGAAGGAGATAAAGTGTCAATGAGATCTTCTTTTGGCCAGGCGAGGCGTAGATCCCGAATGTTTCACTTGCTCGGTATTCTTCTTCTCGCGTTAATCGGATCCTGGCTTGGATATCATGGTTACTTGCCGATCTTCTCAAAAACGGCAGAGCCGGTTTCCACATCGATGGTCGATGTCAACTTGGAACCGCAACCGGAATATCCTCTCCTTGCCGGCAGTCGAAAAAAGTCTGCCCCGGCAACACATGAGGCGATCATAATTGAAAAGGTGGATTCGCTGGCCGCCAAAGCCGCCAAAACTCTGAACGATGCTAATCGGTTGGCCGAGGAAAACAATCTGATCGCCGCCCGGCAAATTCTGACAGATTATTTGAATAAACACTTCGAACAAAACTCATCTCAGCCGCTTCGCGACCGGGCGGTCGAATTGGGAAAAACGACCATTTTGTCCATGAAGGTTTATCCCGACGATCCGTTATGTTTCACTTATCGAGTGGATGTCGGCGATACCCTGCTTCGTCTTGCCTACAAATCTAAAATTCCCTATCAGTTCCTATGCAAGATCAACCAGATCAGCGATCCGCGGCGCCTGCGGGAAGGGCAGCGGATCAAACTAGTAAAGGGTCCCATTCAGCTAAAGGTCATCAAGCATGAGCTGATGATGTATGTTTTTCTCCAGGACACACTCTTTGCCAAATACCAGGTGGGACTGGGCAAGAACAACAAGACGCCCGTGGGAAAATGGATCGTAGAAGATCGTGTGCTTCGGCCGCAATATGAAGACCCGGACACGCACGAAATATACGGACCTAACGACAAGGATAATCCTACAGGTGGGTACTGGGTTCGTCTCCGTGGCGTCGAGGGTGAAACGGTTGGCCGAACAGGTTTCGGTATCCACGGAACCAACGAACCCGAAAGTATCGGTAAATTCATGAGCAAAGGATGCGTACGCATGCGCAATGAAGATATTGCCGAAGTGTTTGATATGCTCACGACCGAGGCTAACGCGGTTTACACCCTTCCGTAGACAAAACTTCTATTTTCGAAAATTGAGAATGATGATGTTGGAGTGCATGAATCGGATTCGAATTTGCTTTTGTGATATACAAAGATACCTGAAATATAAAGCCGCTCTTGTTTGCATCTCTGCCGTAATCCTGTGCTTACCTCTTTGGATTCTTTCCGGCTGCGCTAATATAGATTTGCAGTATATCCTTTCCGTTGGCGCCGGGCAGTTCAACGTTATAAACAGGTCGATCCCTCTCGACAAGGCGCTTGAAGATCCTAACCTCAAATCGACCGATAGAGATAAGCTCATTTGGATTCAACAGGTCCGTGATTATGCCAAAAATGAACTGGGCATGAATGTCAAAGCCTCATACAGCTACTATTACGACACTGATGGCGGCCCGGCAGTTTATAATCTCAGCGCATCAAGCAAGGATGCGCTCAAGCCGGTCGTCTGGACTTTTCCTGTCCTCGGAAAAATTCAATATCTCGGTTACTTTAAGCTCGACGAGGCCGAGGCCAAGGCCCAGCAATTGGCCAACCAGGGTTGCGACTATGTCATTTACGGCGCTATCGCTTATAGTACTCTTGGTTATTTCCGCGATCCTATCTATTCTTCCATTCTGACTCTGGACAAAGATCAGTTGGCCGACACAGTGATTCACGAGCTCACCCATAACACCGTTTACAATTTCGGCAACAGCGAATTCAATGAGAGCGTCGCCAATTTTGTCGGCAAAATGGGGGCACGCGATTTTATTCGCTCGACCCTTGGCGAAGATTCCGAACTTCTTGCCCAGATCGACCTGCGCGAGGAGGACGACGCCCATGTAACCAGTTTTTTGAACGAATTATATGACGAGCTGAACAATTTCTATGCCCGGCCCGATTTGACGTCCGAACAAAAAATCGAGCAGCGCGAGCAGATTTTCTCTGCCGCACGCGAGCGGTTCCAAAAGGAAGTTCTGCCTCTCCTTCACGCGCCCGATAGTTACAGCCGTACCGCCGAAATACCTTCTAATAACGCATGGGTCCTTCTGAACCACCGGTATAACAAAAATATGGACATTTTCGAGAAGGTTTATAATGCCTGCAGCCAGGACTTGCGGGCGACGATCGATGTATTCCGCAAAGCCGGAAAAGCCGGCGATGGATATCAATTTCTCGAAAAGTGGTTGAATCAGAGTTCAGTTAAGTAATCAGTTACTCTTCATATTCCGCCCAGGAACTACTCGTTTCCCAGACGCGAACCTTTTCCAGCCGGGCGGCAGGATTGATTTTGAATTCGATACCGGTGCGAGTGCGAACCATCCCTTCGCGGAGCTTTTCACGCAGGAATTGAAAGACGGTCTGGGCAAGAACCTCACTGGTCGGGTCCTTGTCTTCAAACAGTACACACCTTGGATTACCTTCCTGCCCCTTGCGATTAACCTGGTCGCTGGAATTTAACATGATGGAGTGATCGAGTTTGTCGAGGCATTGCCCGAGCAGGGCCTTGAGTGCCTGAAAATCGCATACCATGTTGTTCTCGTCCAGCCGATCGGCACACAGCGTAATTTCAACTTTATAGTTGTGCCCGTGGGGAAATCGGCAAAGCCCCGGATGACGGCTGAGCACATGTGCAGCCTGAAACTCAAATTGTTTATTGACGCGAAACATACATTGATATTGTAATTAGAAAATATTCCATCTGCAATGTCGTATTGTGTTACGACCAGTTGAGCTTGCGCTGAGCGGGGGCCCTTCGTTGATAATTGGTAACCAGTTCACAGGCGAGTTTGATGGCAGCCTTCATGGAACCGGGGTTGGCCTTATTCTGGCCCACGATATCAAATGCTGTGCCGAGATCGCCACTGGAGCGGATGATGGGCAGGCCGAGGGTGACATTGACCGAGGAGTCGAAGGCGAGCAGTTTGATCGGAATCAATCCCTGGTCATGATACATGGCTACGACACCGTCATAATTTCCGTTTAAAGCATTAAGGAAAAGTGTGTCGGCCGGGAATGGCCCTCGCGCATCGATGCCGACCGCGTTGGCCATTGTGATGGCGGGCTTGATAATCCGTTCTTCCTCGTCGCCGAATCTTCCTCCGTCGCTGGCGTGCGGATTCAGTCCGCAGACTCCGATCCTGGGCTTGGCAATGCCGAACCATTCCGTCAGCGCCTGGTTCAAAAGGTCAATAGGCTGAAAAACACAACCGATGGTGAATTGATTTCGAATATCCATCAGGGGAATGTGAATCGTCGCAAGTGCGACGCGGAGTTTTTCCGCCACGAACATCATCGTATAGCGTTTGGTACGGAACTGTTCTGCCAGGAATTCGGTATGTCCGGGATATTTGATCCCCGCCATTTGCCAGGAAACTTTGCTGATCGGACCGGTGACGATCGCATGGATGAGATTTCGCCGCCACGCGTCGCACGCATCGAGCAGAAACTGATAGGAAATCAGTCCGCCCTGTTTGCTTGGCGTCCGCAGATCGGCGGATAAAATGTTAAATTCGTCATAGTCAGCCACTACGACACGGTGGGTATATTCCTGAATATGTTCGTGTTGATCCCGCCACCAGAAAACGTCGATTTCCGCCATATCCGCCGCATAGGTGATCGCATCGTTCATCCCGAAAATGACAAAACGGCCCATGCGGCGGATTTCAGGGTCGGCCAGTGCCTTTAAGGTCACTTCGGCCCCGATGCCCGCAGGGTCGCCCATGGTGATTCCGATCACCGGTAAATTGTCATTCATCGGCTGTTCCATATCGTAATTGTACCATCACAGGAGAGAAATAATCAAAAAGATAGCGCACGGAATACGAATCGCAATGATTTAAATCTACCTGACAACCGGAATCAGCCTTTGCCCGAGCGAAACAAAGTCCATACGCTTCCCGTCTGCTGTGGATGTCATTTCTGCTCGGTGCGAGCGGGTTGAGTCGTGGCCTTTTTCGGTATGATTTTGGTTCCGCCGGAGTGATGATTAATAGTGATCTTTACAGGAACTGTGTCCGGGCCTTTTTGATATCCTTCAACCGTTACTTCATCGTCAACCTTGATCTGGCTGATATCCGCAACCTTGCCGTCAATATAAATCTCGGTTTCCTTGGTGACCTGGCCGCCGATCGGTATTGTCGTTCCTGTTTTCTCGTTAAACCAGTTCATTACGATCGTGCCGTTGGAAGTGTCAACGGAAACGATAGTCCCATGAAGGGTACGGTATCGTTTTTTGCTTTCCTTGGATTTGCATCCAGGCAACGAAATTCCAACCACCAGAACCAGAAGGACGACGAAAAATATTTTCTTTGACATTCGCATTGTTTTTCTCCGTGCACGTTTCTCACAGACCGAAAAATTAACTCATAAAAATAATCATGGTAACCAAAGACGCTCCAAAGTCAATATGAATGCACTTTGAGATTACTTTGAGGTGTTTTCTTACAGTCAAATAACGATAAAGTCCGATATTGAAAACAAGCGGACTGAAAAGTCCGACTTTGTTTTATGTTTTTACCATAAACTTCCAAGCTCCTGTTAAAGAAGGACTTGCAAAGAGATAGCTGCTATGGGAAAATCCAGAAAATATGATTCGCCCGGCAAGGGGCCGCTGACGAAGCGAAAAGTATTCCTCGCCTTGGCGAAAATTGCTTTGCTGACGGTCGTCTGTTTATTTCTGTGGATCAGTTGTTTCACCTTCGATACCGGCGATTGGCCGAATCGCAACAGTTTCCCTTACAATGATCCTCTGCACAACTGGTGCGGACCCGCCGGCGCGTGGGTCGCCTATCAAATGTTCCATTTCTGGGGACAGGGCTCGTGGGTACTGGTCTTCTTTGTTACAGTATACTCGCTGATTCTGATCACAGGGCAGGCCATGGCTGGAACCTGGCTTCGAGTGTCGGGAATGGCGATACTGGTGGCGGTGAGTTCATCGATTTTTTCGCTGGTTCAGGCAGGGGGGGCCGAAGGACTCCCGGAAGGCAGCGGAGGTGTCGTAGGCCTGGCGGTAGTGGAATATTTGAAGCAATACTTCCAGACATTCGGTACTGCTCTGATGTTATTACTGGCACTGGCAATAGGCCTGATCCTAACCGCCGACGAACTGGTCATTTATCTGCCTGCCTTTTTCAAACGTGCATGGGAAGGGATCAGTCTGCTGGTGGTGACCTTTGCCCAGCCAAGGCTGCCGATGAGGGGACGTGGTGAACCCAAAAAGGTCAAAGCCCTGCCGATAACAACTTCAAAGCAAACTGAAGAATCGGAAGAAGAGCCGGAACCGGACGCTGCTCCACTGGCCGACGCGACCGATGCGAA
This sequence comes from uncultured Phycisphaerae bacterium, assembly GCA_964394135.1. Classification (GTDB taxonomy): domain Bacteria; phylum Planctomycetota; class Phycisphaerae; order JAAYCJ01; family JAAYCJ01; genus CAYMXC01. Next base: position 31 of record CAYMXC010000215.1, on the reverse strand, counting down.
ACAGACGCAAAGCGACGTGGATGAAGAACAA
>CAYMXC010000214.1:0-5677 GCA_964394135.1 uncultured Phycisphaerae bacterium | reverse complement strand
GCAAAAGTTAACACCCCACTTTTGGCCTGTTTTAATTCCCTGTGGTGATATCCATTTAATTGGAATCGCCATAATACACGTCCATTGGTCTTCAGATCGTTCACAAGCAGCCTGAATAGAAATATTCCGGCCGGAACCTTCATGTTGCAGCGACTGCGTCCTTCCGGCAGAATTGGCAATCACCTGAAAATAAACTTTTTCACTGGAAACAGGGCGGGCAAAGAACTGCACACAATCATCATCCCACAAACCAATTTCAGAATTAGCCGGGCGAGCCAGCAGCTTGGAATTGCGCGGCATTTTACAGCGAAATCTCACATAAATATTTTCCTGATCATAGACCGCCTGTACATATGTTTGCCATTGAGACATAGAAATGTCAGATAAAATGAAATCTGTAGCCTCAGGAATATTTTCCCAGAATTCTTTTTGCCGCCATTGGCCGATCGTCTTAAAACGACATGAATAGGCGGCCGGCTTTTTCAATGCATATATTTTTATGTCTTTTAAAGATAATAGCGGGGGGGTTGCTGTCGACAATTTGATAAACCGAACAAATTTGGCCTCCCAGGTCAATACAAGATTATCCTGTGTTTCAGCATTGGCAGTCGCTTTGGCTAAAAATTCATAGTTTCGTTCATCCAGACCGGCAGAAACGGTAATTTCGCCTTTTTTCATACCAATCAATTCCAGCCGGCAAATCTGTTTCGGTACCCCAAGATCGAATATTATTTCTTCCGACGTATTTTTTTTAACATTCTCCTCCAAACCAGCCAAGGGGCAGGCAATGCCTTCCTCTTTGCCCAGACTTAATTGCTTCAATTCCACATCAAAGATAACACGGGAAGAAGGAAATTGATTCGACTTCTCATATCGGCCAAACCACTGATCGGCCTTGTCATACCCTCGAAAATGCCATCGCCGGATCAACTTTTGAACTTGCCGCAAATGATTTACGGCTGTTTGCTTTTCTCCCTTCGCATGGAAAGCTTGAGCCATAATATACTCACCCATGGCACGGTAGTAATCGATAAATGCCTCCATCTGAGATAAGGAACTTTCTGGAAATGTTCCGGGAGCAATTACAGTTTCAGTAAATTCGGGCATCAAAGCTGATTTGATTTTCTTTTTGATCTGCGACATCTGCTGCGCCATCAAATCCACATCAACGATAACGCTTTGACCCGCCAATATTCGTAAATTTGCTTGCCGAGCAAATTTATCCCGCTGATCGTCCATCGGTAAAGTCAATCCAATACACATGTTTCGGCAGATTTGATCCGCCTGAACATAAAGATTGAAAATTTCTCGGGGAAGCTTATTGCTGGACCACATATATTGGGCGGAAGAACTTAATGCAGACCATAAGTTGGCAGCCTCGCCCCAATGACTGAACATAAATCCCCAACAGGATGGATTTTTCGCATACTTTTTAACTGCCTGCTTCCACTGCCAGATGTTTTCGTGTGAATACCCGCTGGCAGTTCCAAGAGTCAGCCGGTGATTTTTCTCAAAAAACCACTTCATCCGACTTTGGATTTCTAAATCACTTTTGGCACTGCCTCCGTAAACCCATGGGCATATAATCACGTCTTTTGGTACTGAGGCAAGTGCCGATCCACCGGGGTGAGATTCACGAAGTAAATCGTCCCACATCATGATCGTTATAGAAGGATCCTCTTTTTTGATCACATCGTACCAATGCTGAATATCGCGACCTGCCAATTCAATACTGCTGCGACCACTCTGCAGGCATCGGCTGCATCGACGAATATAAATGACTTCGTCATGTCCGATGTGGATGTATTTGGGATGGAATCGATGAATAACATTTTTTAAGGTTTGATCGACTATCTGATAAGTCAAAGGCTCCGAAGGACAATAGGGTGACTGGTATTCGCACAAATTCATATAGTTGTAACTGACAAGTATCTGCTGATTGTCGGCAATCCCTTTACCGTCGATTCGAACAATCTGCCACGGCTTGTTGGTTTCTTCAAAATGTCGAATCGTTACACCGGGAATAATTCGATAATCCACGCCTTCGATATAGGTCTTCGTTTTTTCAAGATTAGTGACAACGATTGGCGCGGAAGGAGTCACAAGCACGTTCGGATGATTCAGTCGAACAGGTTCTGCTCCTTTCAGAACATGTTTTTCATCTCGTATCCAAATGCCTTCCGCACAGTTGGGATTAAGATCAACAACCCCATAGGCCCATCCCAATCCCTGCACCAGCGGCACCGGCTCGATGTTGTTCTGCCGACACAAATTAAAGAAATTTTCCGCCTCTTCAACATTCTTCCCTGTCGGGTTGTACCACCAGTTTCCGCCGCCATACCATCGCGACTCAACAATACACATATTGATTTTCAGCCTCGCCATCTTTTTCACCTGACCCTCAGGATCAACAGGCAAGGTCAGATAGCAGGGGCGAACCGCTTGATCCGGCCAGTCGGCAATGGCCAATGATGGTATGGTTGCATCGTCCCGCACCATCTGCCGGAGAGTCTGTAGCCCGTAAAAAACTCCTGGTGCGCCTGGAGAATTAATCACAACCAAATCCGAAGCCGCAACAAGCCGATAGCTTTCCTTACCTTCGATCGGCAAGGATTTGATTGAACCCGCAAATTGCGATAGCCCTCTATTCACCTCGACAACATCATTACATAACACCAGGATATTCCTGTCCGAAGTCAGATCCTTCCGAACAATCGAAACGTTCAGGTTGAAAAGCGATTTGATATCGTCCTGCAGCAGCAAAGCCCCTCGCTCAAGTAACGAGTCAGCTTTTTCATTCAACACAATGGCCGTATTTGTGGAAATGCGAAAAGGCTTCTGTTGTGAAATAAATCGGTAAACCTGCTTGGGTTCAGGAACTATTCCGGTTAATTGATCCTTTACGAGTTTCAAGCCGCTTTTCTCTTCTGATGCAAAAGACATTTGAAGATGCGGTTTGATCACCGACCAGAGAAGATCGGCATACGCCTGCATGCCTCGATCACTCGGATGCCAACCAACTCCCCAATTTTTATAGCGATTTTCCGACCAGGCAACATTTTCTTTGATATTGGCAATCGGAGCTATCCCTGCAAATATGCACCCATACTTTTCGCAGACAGCTCTGATCATGGCCTCCTTCTTCGCCGCCGGACTTTCATCAGGATAAGGGTTGCCCCCCATCGGACCCCACACACCCGTACAAACAATCAATGGGCGATTCTCCCCTATCAATCCTGCGACCAACTGCGCATAACGTTTTCCGAATTGATCGGGAGTAACCTCTTCGGCTTTTTCGTTTTCGCCTAACTGAATAACGATCAGATCGGCGCGACATGATTTCAGTTGATCCAGAATCTTCAAAGCATTATCGATACGTCCAGCCGATCCCGTATCCCGGCCACTGATTATCAACTGAGGTTTCAATTCAGGCTGATAATCACAGATCTTCCGATAAAGCAGATGGACGTAATCCTTGTCCTGACTGCTCGCCGCCATCCCCCAATTACCCTTCCAATCCAGATTCGCCGCAGGTCCATGTAGCGTAATAGAGTCGCCGATAAATAAACATTTGCGAATCGGCGCCATCTTCGTTTCAGAATAATCCGCTAACAAAACAACAGACAAAGAAAAGAATGCAAAAATACAGCCAATACTTCGAACGATCCTCTGAAAAATGGATTTCTGCACAGGGGATTACCTCGCTATGAGCTTTATGAAAAGTATAGTCACGTTATTTCAAAAATTCGATCATGCAAAGAGATTCAAAGTGACACCAAACATTTCCTGGCTGGTCGGTAAGTTGCCGCCACTTTGATATGTGCTCACCCAGGAATCGGCACTGCCCCATCCCGTAAAATGCCATGTCTTGAAGTTGCCGCTAATATCTGTAAGAATATTCAGAGCCGTTGTCCGATCGCCCTGCGAATGGTACTTTTGACACTGGACATATGCTCCCATGCACCAGTAGTAAACCGGCAACGCTCGCATTTGCGTCAATGCCCTCTCCGGTACCGTCCCGGCTGAAACTTCCGAAAAATTCAACTCAGATGAGAGTTCTCGTATCGCTACAATGTTCCGTTTTATACCATTCAACGACGACGCCAAAGCATTTGCGTCGGTTCGGGCCTCCAGCCGCGCCGCTGTGGCATCGTTGACAAGTTGGGCTATCGTTGCCTTTTGATCGTTCAACGACAACGTCAGTCCCAATCCTTTGTCCCGACAAACCTGATCTGCCTGCGCATACCAATTAAACATCGTCTGATCCAAACGCTCCCGCGACCACATATACTCGGCTGCAAAACTCAAAGCCGACCAGTAAACCGGGTTTTCGCCCCACCAACTGAACATAAATCCCAGGCAATTGGGATTGTTCGAATACCGTGCGACTGCATCCTTCCATAACCAAACATTCTGGACCCAGTATCCACTGGCAGTCCCCAGCGTCGGTCGTTGATTCGTCGTCAAAAACCAGCTCATTCGGCTCTCGATCTCAGTACTGTCGGCAGTTTTCGATCCGTACACCCACGGGCAGATTATTACATCAGTCGGAACATACGAAATTGCCGATCCACCGGAATGATTCGATCGCAGCAGATCATCCCACATCATAATCTCAACCGACGAATTACCGCTCTTAAGCTGGTTATACCAGTGAGTGATATCACCCCCGATCAACTGCAGCGCAGTCTTGCCGCTCTGTTGGCACCGGCTGCAGCGATTGACTTGCGTAACCTCGTCGTGCCCGATGTGTATGATATTTGGCTGATAGATATTGATTACATTGTTCAGTGTATCATCCACAATTTGATATGTTAAAGGCTCGGACGGACAATATGGCGTCCACGCAGGACTGTACTCCATATAGTTGTAACTGACCAGCACACTCTGGCCGCTCGCAATCGCGCCTGTGGCAATACGGGCTATTTTCCAGGGAGTATTCGATGTCTCAAAAGGCCTCACTGTTGTTCCGGGAATGATTTGATAATCGATCCCCTCGACGTATGTAACATTCTTGGCTGAATTGGTAACGACTATAGGGGCCGATGCAGTCCGAATCACATTAGGATTGCTAAAAGCAACAGCAGTCGTGCCGCTGAGTGTCTTGCTCTCATTTTGAACCCAAATGCCTTCGGAACAATTAGGGTTGATATCCACCACACCGTAACCCCAACCGAATCCCTGCACCAGCGGGACAGGCTCAATGTTATACTGCCGACACAGGTTCATAAACGTTTGAGCTTCGGTCCGATTGTTCCCGTAAGGATTATACCACCAGTTGCCTCCAGCATACCATCGAGATTCAACAATACAATGGTTGATCTTCAGTCGGGCCATCTTCCTGACCAGACCTTCAGGATCTGTAGGTAATCCGATATAACAAGCCCGTACCGACTGATCAGGCCAATCCGCTATGGACAACCATGGAATTGTTTGATCGTTGCGTAATAGCTGACGCAAACTTTGAACACCATAAAAAACACCCGAACCCGCCGGTGAATCGATTAAAACCCCCGAACTGCTCACCGCCAGTCGATAACTCTCGTTGCCTTTGACGGGCAGACCAGCCAGCAGTGGTTTCAACTGCGAACTGGCAGAACCTGCCTGAGCATAGCTGCTGCAAACCATCAGGGACGGTTTGGTCCAACCCATATTCAAAGTCAATATCGGCGTGGAC
>CAYMXC010000213.1:0-5709 GCA_964394135.1 uncultured Phycisphaerae bacterium | reverse complement strand
CACCAAAGCTTGCACCGCATGAACATATCTTTTTCGCATTGGGATTATTGAAAACGAAACCCGGATGGGTCAGATCATCAGTAAAATCGATCGTGGTGCCATCCAGGTACAGAAGGCTTTTGGGATCACAAACGATTTTTACGCCATGGGTCTCGAAAACCTGATCCGTTTCAGCCGGTTGGCTGCAGACATCCATTGTATATGTAAATCCGCTGCATCCGCCAATCCTGACTCCGATTCGAAGGTAATCCGAACGGTCCCATTGTCTTTCGGCGAGTATTTTTTTCGCTTCTTTAGCGGCCATTTCAGTCAATTTAATGGACATTATTTGACGATATTCCTTTTTTTTAATTTCTTTCAGTTATTCCAATTCATTTTAAAAAACAAGGCAGGATTTATATTATCCTGCCTTAACAAAGTTTAGCTTGTATTAATGATAGTGGCTAAGCTGCTATTCACCATTTTCCTGGCGATATTTTTCCTGCCAAGCCTTTGAATAGCTTTCGTGACATTTTGGACATTTGTCATCGAACTTCCCACTGGTAAAGTCGGCCTTCATGATAAAGATTTCGCTACACTTTGGACATTCGACTGCCTGTGTCAGTGCGTGCTTTTTGCACTGCGGACAATCCAGAATCAGAGGACCCATCATGGGGCCCATTTGTCCGGGTTTCTGCATTTCCTGCAATTCCTTGAGAGTATATTTTACGATTACCCCGCAACTGGTGCACTTAAAGGGAATCTCTTTGTTCATGTCCACGCTGCCGCTGGATTTAAGCACATTATCAAAAACAGTAATTAACGCCATGGCCAGGACAATAATCGTGAGAATGACCAGGGGCAGGGGCTGGCCGCCACCACTTGAACCAATCGTGACCCCGGAGGACACGGGTCGGAACCACAGAGATTTGCTGCGCATCATCAAATCCTTTCGTAATTGGACTCTAATCTTAATCTAAAAATCAAAATACTATCATATCGAATTATTACGCATTTTTCCATATCTTCAAGTAAATTTCTCACAATAACTTGCAGAAAGATTTTACGTGGGAGGAAATGCCTCCTTGCCACGGCGAAGGATCAATGATTCCCGAACTTTATGAGTTCGTCTTGATTGTAGGAGATTTTAGCGATATGCTTACTCTATTGATCTCACAGATCATTGTTTTTACGGTAATATTGCCGTGAGGAACAACGTTTTGATGTTCATGACGGAACGGCGAGGTGTTTTTCCTCATGAGTTTAGGGAGTAAGATTTCTATGGTGCAATCGACAGGTGTACGGGCTTTGGCCCTGAAACGACTGTTAAGCGATAATTTGGCAAAAGTCCGCGATCGGATTGCTCAGGCTGCGATAAAAGTAGATCGCGATCCGAACCGAATTCAACTTCTGGCGGTAACCAAGACAGTTGAAATGGATGCCATTCGCACCCTGCTGGAACTTGGGCAGGCGGATATTGGTGAAAGCCGGGTTCAGCAACTCGTCCAGCGAGCGGGTATTTTACAGGAGCAGTCCATTCGACGGTCGATGCTGGATACTGATCATTCGGTGTCGCAGGCGAGGTGGCATATGATCGGACATCTGCAGCGAAACAAGGTTAAACCGATCATTCCATTTGTCAAGTTGATTCATTCTGTTGATACGCTTCGGCTGGCGGAGGAAGTGAATAACTACAGTCGAAAGGCCGGCAAGGTTCAGGATGTGCTTATCGAGGTGAACTGTTCGGGCGAGGAGCAGAAATTTGGTTTGCCCGTGGCGGCTGTGGGCCACCTGATCGAACAGATACTGACCATGCCGAATATTCGGGTTTGTGGTCTGATGACCATGGCTGCACAGACGACCGACCCTGAAAAGACTCGCCCATGCTTTGATCGACTCTATGAACTGTTCCTGGAAGTGAAGGTGGATTATCGGTTGGGATGGGAATTCGAACATTTGTCGATGGGCATGAGTCAGGATTATCCGGTGGCCGTTGAGTGCGGTGCGACGATTGTTCGTGTCGGATCAGCCCTGTTTGAAGGGATAGAAAATTTACCGGCATAATCGTTTTTAGATATATCGGATGCACTTTGGTAGAAAACGATAAATTTATAGAACATAGTTAAAACGATGTCCAGTAAACATCATAAAAAAACCAAGCTGCGGGTGGAGTTCCGGCGGAATCTTCAGAATCCGGCTCGCAAGGGTTCAGGGCTCTGGACACGTCAGGTCCGGGAAGGTAACGAGGAAATCGAAAATCTTGCCGGGCAGGAAGTTTTGAAGGGCAAGGGAAAATTAACCCGCAAGCGGACCGTCGACATTACTCGGGCCGGTTCGCTGGTCTCACTGGATCAGGCCGCACTGGCTCCTTCTGCACCTCCGGCACAGTGGCGGACAGGGACAGTAGTTGCGATTCACGGGCGCTATGTAAAAGTCGACGACGGTCAGCTGGTGCGCAATTGCGTTCTCCGGCAGGTGCTCAAGTCGCTATTAATCGACCAGCACAGCCCGGTGGCGGTGGGGGATCAGGTGGATTTTAATCCTCTTGAGCCGAACGAAGGAGTGATCGAACGGATCGGTCCCCGTTACGGAATGCTGTTTCGACGGTATCAGCACAAGGAACATTTGATCGTGTCCAACGTCGATCAGGTGCTCATTATTTCATCTGTGGCGGAGCCGGATTTGCGAATTCATCTGGTGGATCGGTATATCGTGGCTGCCCTGGGCGGAGAACTGTCACCGGTGGTCGTATTTAACAAAGTCGATCTGCCAAACGATGAACCGCTGGACGAATATGAGCGGGTATATTCCTCACTGGGTTACAAAGTGGTTCGGTCCAGTGTCGTTACGGGTGAAGGGGTGGATCAGCTTCGAGAGATCATGAAAGGCCGTAAATCGACTGTAGCGGGCGTCAGCGGAGTAGGCAAGAGTTCGCTGATCAATGCCGTTCAATCGGGTTTGTCGCTGACGACGCATCCTGTGAACCGGGCGACGAAACGCGGCGTGCATACTACGACGATAGTCCAGTTGCTGAAGCTCGATTGCGGCGGATACATCGTCGATACGCCGGGCATTCGGCAGATTGCCCTTTTCAAAATCGATCGCCCGAATCTGGCCAATTATTTTGAGGAGTTCGCCCCGTATCAGACCAAATGCCGCTATCCGAACTGTACCCATCTGCAGGAACCCAGCTGCAAGGTAAAAGACGCGGTTGAAGCGGGCGAGATCGCTGCGTGGCGGTACGACAGTTACGTCAAACTTTACAACGACCAGGAAGAATTTCTCGAATCATGGGAACGATGACGTTGCCGGTAACGGAAATTTTTTATTCCATCCAGGGTGAGGGCAAACTGGCAGGGGTTCCTTCGACCTTTGTTCGTTTCGCTGGATGTCCCGTGCGGTGTTCGTGGTGCGACACGCGTTATGCGTGGAATGCCAGCAGAGCAAAGAGAATGTCGATTGAGGAAATACTTGTGAGGGTACGGCAAGGGTTGACCCGTTACGTTGTGCTCACCGGGGGCGAGCCGATGATTCACCCGCAAATGACCGCTTTGACACAAAAATTGTTTCACCAGGGGTTTCATATCACCATCGAGACTTCGGGCATTGTCTATCGAAAAGTCCGCTGCCATCTGTTGAGTCTGAGTCCGAAATTGCCGGGAACGGTTCAGGGGAAAAGTAAAAAGATTTTTGTATCGGCGACGATGAAAAAGTTGATTTTGCTGGCGGAAGATTATCAGGTGAAATTCGTGATCGCAGGCGCCGGCGATGTAGATCAGGTGAATTCGCTGATCAAATCAATGCTATTTTTCGAACGCGACCGAATTATGCTGATGCCTAACTCACCCGATGCCAGGACTTATCGTCGACTTGCCCCGAAGGTCGCAAAATGGGCGATGAACGCCGGTTTGCGTTTTTGTCCCCGCCTGCATCTGGAACTGAAAATCAAATAATCATTGTTTTCTCTACAAAATCAGCATAGCGTCACCATAACTGAAAAAACGATATTTTTCCTCGACTGCATGCTGGTAAGCCTGGAGCGTCAGGTCCTTTCCGGCGAAGGCAAAGACCAGTGCCAGCAGGGTGGTTTGTGGCAGATGAAAATTGGTGATCATCCGGTCGACCATTTTAAACTGATATGGCGGATAGATGAAGATATTCGTCCAACCTTGGCCTGGGGCGATGGTGCCGTTATCGGCAACGGTTTCCAGCACGCGGACGCTGGTGGTTCCCACGGCGACGATTTTCCCCCCTGACCTTTTAGCTGAGTTGATCGTTTCGGCCGCCTCCTTGCCGACGCTGTACCATTCGCGGTGCATCACGTGATCTTTCAAATCGACGGCAGTGAGCGGTTCGAACGTGCCCATTCCCACATGCAGCGTTACACTGGCGATCTTGATGCCCAGGCTTCGAATTCGATCCAGCAATTTCAAGGTAAAATGAAGGCCTGCGGTCGGGGCGGCCACCGCGCCGGGTTTTTCATTAAAAACCGTTTGATATCGGTCGAGGTCTTCCCTGCTGTCGGCACGGTGGATATACGGGGGAAGGGGAACGTGTCCGAATTGTCGAAGCAGCGTTACCGCGGACACCGGCGGATCGACGCGCATTTCAAAGGTTTTTGCTGAGATACGCGTGCCTGGAATAAAGACGACGTCGCAGCCTTCCAGACTAAGTTTCGCATCGGCTTTGATTTTTGCGGCGCCTTTGATCATTACCTCCCAGCTTCCTGTTTCGATTTCGCGGAGGAACAGACACTCCACCCGTCCCCCGGTCGGTTTGTGCAGGAAGAATCGTGCGGGGATGACCTGCGTGTCGTTGAGTACCAGACAATCGCCTCGTTCAAGATATTCGGGCAGATTGTAAAAATGCCTGTCTGCCAGCGAATTTTGTGTCCGATTCACCACCAGCATACGGGCATGATCCCGCGGCTCGATCGCTTTCTGGGCGATCAATTCCGGCGGCAGATGATAGTCCAGTTCGCTGGTCCGCATGATTTAATAAACCTTATATGGTCACGATTTTCAGCATGGCGAGAATGGCGAAAATGACAGCAACAGCCAGCCGATAAACAGCAAACGGGATCAGTGTCCAACGCTGGAGCAGGCGGATAAATGTCTTGATTGCAATAGCGGCAACGACGAACGAAACAATGAAGCCGACTCCGAAGAGTGGCAAATCGTCACGGCAGAGAATGTTCCGCGAATCGAACAGCTCCTTGACGCTGGCTGCCACCATAATCGGCACCGCCGCCAAAAACGAATATTCCGCCGCGGTTTTGCGATCCATTCGTCCAAGCATTCCCCCAACGATGGTGCAGGCGGCGCGGGACATTCCCGGCCAGAGCGATAAGCACTGAAACAATCCCACGATCAGTGCCTGCTTCCAGGTGATCGTATCCAGTGAATCGGTTTTTGGCGCGGGCTTGAACTTTTCCGCCAGTATGATTCCAATCGCTCCAACTGCCAGGGCCAAAACGACCGGCGCCGGACGAAGCAGATATGTCTTCATCGTGTGGTGAAACAGCACGCCCCAGATTACCGCCGGCATGCTCGTGAGGAATAACAGCGTCCATCCCTTCCACCCGGAAAAGCCGCATGGCCGGTCCTCGGCAAGGTTAATCGCGTTTCGCTTGAAATCGAAAAGGGCGGCGAACCGGTCGGTATAGAGCACTACGACGGACAGGATGGCCCCAAGCTGAATGACCACCTCGAAACATTCCGCAGTCGGGGC